>WGAU01000149.1 GCA_015494645.1 Aquificota bacterium | reverse complement strand
AGTTAAGCGAGCCGACTTAGTAACGGAGATGATTGAAGTCCGCCACTACTACGCGGAAAAAGGCGTTGATGCAAGAGATGGTATAGAAAGATAAGTAAATAGAACGGAGGTTTACCATGGAGGTAAAAACCACCCAAAAGCTTTTTAATCAAGAGGCTATTGAAGAAATTACCAAAGAAAAGGAAAGGTGGGAGAAGGAATCCTTGGCCAAAGAGATGGCCAAGCATCCCGAAAGGAAAGAGAAGTTCCTATCCCTTTCGGATCTTGAAATAAAAAGGGTGTACACCCCCGAAGACATCAAAGACTTTGACTACATGAGAGATTTAGGTTTTCCCGGTGAATATCCCTTCACCCGCGGCGTCCACACCACCATGTACAGAGGAAGGATCTGGACCATAAGGCAGTTCGCAGGGTTTGGCACTCCCGAACAAACCAACCAGCGCTACAAGTACCTGCTTTCAATAGGACAGACTGGTCTTTCCATAGCCTTTGACTTCCCCACCCTTTACGGAAGAGACTCCGACGATCCCATGTCCAGAGGAGAAGTAGGAAAATGTGGCGTAGCGGTGGATACCCTAAAAGACTTTGAAATTATCTTTGATGGCATCCCCATGGATAAAATCAGCACCTCCATGACCATCAATCCCCCTGCCATTGTACTTCTGGCCATGTACATTGTTTGTGCCGAAAAACAGGGAGTCCCTCAGGAAAAACTCATGGGAACAGTCCAGAACGACATGCTCAAGGAATTCATCGCCCAGAAGACATGGATATATCCTCCCGAACCTTCCCTCAGGCTTGTCAGGGACATAGTGGTCTACTGCACCCACCATGTTCCCAAGTGGAACACTATTTCCATCTCCGGCTACCACATAAGAGAAGCCGGAGCCACAGCCGTTCAAGAACTTGCCTTCACCATCGCCGATGGAATTGAATACGTCAGGATGGGTATAAACGCCGGACTTGATGTGGATCAGTTTGCTCCAAGGTACTCCTTCTTCTTTGACAGCCACATGGACTTCTTTGAGGAAATCGCCAAGTTCCGCGCAGCCCGCCGCATGTGGGCCAAGATCATGAGGGAATGGTTCGGTGCCAAAAACCCAAGAAGCTGGTGGATGAGGTTCCATACCCAAACTGCCGGTTGTTCCCTCACCGCCCAGCAGCCTCTGAACAATATAGTGAGAACAACCATAGAAGCACTGGCTGCGGTGCTCGGTGGAACCCAGTCCCTCCATACCAACTCTATGGATGAAACATGGGCACTTCCAACAGAAGAAGCAGTTACCGTAGCTACAAGAACCCAGCAAATCATCGCTTACGAATCTGGAGTAACCAACACCATAGACCCCCTTGCTGGCTCCTACTTCGTTGAGGCCCTTACCAACCAGATTGAGGAAAAGGCCTGGGAGTATATAAACAAGATTGAAGAAATGGGCGGTATGCTTGAAGCCATAAAGAAGGGTTACCCCCAAAGGGAAATTACCGAGTCGGCCTTCAAGTTCCAGGAAGCTGTTGAAAGGAAAGAGAAAATCATTGTTGGCGTCAACGAGTTCGTGATGGGAGAAGAGCACGACCTGCCCATTGAAATTCTAAAGGTTGATCCAGAAGTTGAAAGGGTCCAGATAGAAAGACTGAACGAGGTTAGAAGAAAGAGAAACAATGCCAAGGTAAAGAGTCTCCTTGATGACTTAAGGGACGCCTGCAAAGATGAGAAGACCAATGTTATGCCCATCATAATAGATCTTGTTAGGGAGTACGCATCCATAGGAGAAATCTGCAACGCCATGAAGGATGTCTTTGGCGAATATAAAGACCCTGCCTTCTTCTAAGGGGGACAGCTATGGAAAGAAAACTCACAACTCTTCAGGAAGCCATTAAAAATTTGGTAAACGACGGAGATAAGCTCGCTTTAGGGGGAGTTGGCAGAAACCGCTGTCCCATGGACGCAGTAAGGGAAATAATAAGACAAGGAAAGAAGAACCTGCATCTAATAGGTAGAGAAAAGGGCATAGACTTTGACATGCTCATAGGGGCAGGGTGCGTTTCTAAAGTTTCCTTTGCCCTTGTATCCCTTGAAGAATTCGGCCTTGCTCCCAACTTTAGAAGATTCGCTCAGGAAGGCAAAATAGAGCTGGATGAGCATGCCTGTGGAAGCATAATAAACTCCATAAGGGCATCTGCTATGGGCATCCCCTGTATACCAGTAAAGGGTTTCATAGGATCTGATGTACTAAGGCATAGCAAAACCATAAAAGAGTTTATATGTCCCTTCACCGGAGAGAAGCTTGTCTTAGTAAAGGCCCTCAACCCTGATGTAGCCATAATTCACGCCCACAAAGCGGATGAGTATGGAAACGTACAGCTTCTCGGTTCCCCCTGGGAAGACATCTACATGGCAAAGGCGGCTAAAAGAGTTATCGTTACTGTGGAAGAGATAATCCCCCATGAAGAAATCAAGGAAAATCCCCACCTAACAGCTATACCTTACTTTTACGTTAGCGCTGTAGTCCATACGCCCCGCGGTGCCTACCCCACATCCTGTGACAGCTACTACAACTACGACGATGACAACATAAAAGAGTACGCCCAACTCGCCAGAACCCCTGAAGGCTTTCAGGAGTATTTGAAGAAGTACGTTTTCCAGTCATGTTAATTTGCTAAAAGGAGTGAACCATGGAGTACAAGGTAAGTGAATTGATGATAAGCCTTATGGCCCGAGAAATAAAGGACGGAGACAAGGTGCTGCAAGGGCTATACTCTCCCATGCCCATGCTCGCATGCTTGCTGGCCAAGAACTTTCACGCTCCCAATATGACTTACTTCAACACCGCAGATGTAGTAGATCCAAACCCAACGGAGGTGCCCTTCTCCACCGCTGGACCAAAGCTACAGGAAAATTGCATAGCATATCTCCCCCTTGCAGAAGTCTTTGACTTAGCCCAGAAAGGAGAACTGTCCCTTATCTTCTTAGGCGCGGCCCAGGTGGATATGTACGGCAACACCAACCTGAGCGTGATAGGAGATTACCACAATCCAAAGGTCAGATTGCCCGGAGGAGCGGCAAGCGCCTATCTTTGCGGGTTTATGGAAACGGTCATATGGATCCCCAAGCACAATCCCAAGGTATTCGTGGAAAAGGTGCCCTTTATCACCGGCCAAGGCTATATCAACGGATGGGACACCCGAGAAAGGCTCGGCATAGGTAGAGGCGGCCCCAGAAAGGTTATAACCAATCTATGCGTCATGGACTTTGAGCCAAAAACCAAAAGGATGAGACTGGTGTCCGTGCATCCGGGAGTAACCGTTGAAGATGTAGTCAACAACACAGGGTTTGAACTCATAATACCAGAAGAGGTTCCCACCACGGCCCCTCCCACCCCAGAAGAGATAGAGTTCATAAGAAACATAGATCCCAACAATGTAAGAGAGATTGAATTTAAGTAGGAGGGTAAGACATGTCCGAAAGAAAGGTTAAGATACTAATAGCCAAGCCAGGACTTGATGGACACGACAGGGGAGCCAAAGTAGTAGCAAGAGCTTTAAGAGATGCTGGTTTTGAAGTAATCTACACCGGCCTTCACCAGTCCATTGATCAGATAGTTCAGGCAGCCCTTGAAGAAGATGTTGACGCCA
>WGAU01000148.1 GCA_015494645.1 Aquificota bacterium | reverse complement strand
GCACTAAAATCAGATACTTAAATATAAAAGGTAACACCGTGTCCCTCAGAGCTTACACCCCTTCAGCTTCAAAAGCCATTGAGAGTCTTGGTAAAATGAAGTCTTTAGGATCCTTGAAAATAATTTCAGCTCCATCCAAAGCTAAAGGAGGAGTGTATAAAGGACTTGAACGATTCGGGGTGAGGTTTGTTATAGAGAATGAAAAAAGTACAAAGCACAAGTTTAAATGAAATTTTTGTTTTCTTAAAAAAGAATAAAACAACGACTTTGCTAAGTTTTTTGTGTATAACTCTACTTGTAAGCAACGTAAGTTTACGCTTTGCTATAGGAAGACTTTCAGCAGAAATAGCTTCCATAAGAGAAGAAGTGAATAGAGCCCAAAGATATATAACCAAGAAGAAAAAATTGAAAACACGAAAAGAAAAACTACTCAAGAAAATAAAGACGATAGAAGCAGGTTTAACTAAAGCACCATCAGATGCCATTGTCTTTGCCAAAGCTCAAAATTTGATCAAGGAAATAGCCGAAAGGCATGATTTATCTATAGACAATACACGTCTTGAGAGGACGAAAAAGCTTAAAAATAATATACAGGGTACCATCATAAACTTCAGAGTCAGAGGAGATGCTAGAAGCATCCTAAATCTCCTAAAGGATCTGGAGGAAAAGCTTCCCAAACAGGGCATTGTCTTACAAGAAACTAATATAAGCGTTTACCATGTACACAGACTAAAAGAAAAAGTGCCCCAGGTAGAACTTTCTGTTAAGCTTAAGGTATTGTGGAAAAAGGAGGGATAAAAGTGGGGAAGACCATCCGTTGGATAGTAGGTATAATAACGATTGCCCTTATGTGTGCTTGCTCAGAATCACCTGTTTCAAGAAAACAACCTTCAATCTCTATTATCCCTAAAGGCGTTCTGGGGAAAGAGCATAAACAGAAAGAAAAACGCATTCTGTCGAAAACGTCCACTAAAGAGAAAAAGGCAACTAAAGAAATAGCTTACATAAAAGGAAATACGATTAGCATTATTAAAACACAGAAAGAAGAAAAGCCCACTAAAAAATATTCCTTAAGTGTTAATTACGATAGTGTTCCAGTTTATGACTTCATAGTTGACATACTTAACAAGACATTAAACAGGAACTTTATTATAGAAGATAAGATAAAAGGAAACATAAGCGTCGTACTTGATGGAAAGTTCACAGAAGAAGAACTGATCAATATAGTGGAGAAAATCTTAGAAAAGCAAGGGTTAACCTTATACAAAGAAAGAGGACTCATAATCATAAAAAAATCCAGAACATATCCAAAAATTCTATTAACCGAAGATTTTGCCTTTTGGTTCTATAAGCCCGATTTTTTGTCTACACGGGAAGTTTATAGCATAGCTGCTGAGCTTATAAGCCAAGAAGGGAAGTGTAAAATCATAGGCGATAAACTCTTAATAATTGATAAAAAGAGAAATGTTTTCAGCATAAGAAGGCTCATATCCAATTTGGATGTCGAAGCTTTCAGTGGATACAGCATAAAAATATTTGAACTTAAGAATTCCACACCGAATATAGTATCTAAAGAATTAGAAAAAATCCTTGGATCGATAAAAGTGCCAAAAGAATCCTGGAGTTCTATTCCTATAGACAGGCTGGATTTTCTTGTAATTATAGCTTCTTCACAGAAGCTAATGAAGAAAATCACAGATCTAGTAAGGCTCTTAGACAGCACACAGGAAAAGGGAGCCAAAAACATATATATCTATAAAGTGCAATACGTTAAAGCCTCAGACATAGCCAAAATATTAGACAACCTCCTTTCCGGTAGAAAGGTTATAACGGCAGGAACAAAAGGAAAGAACAAAGAAATCACAAAAATTGTCTCTTCCGAAGTCGTCATAGTCCCAGACGAGATAAACAACGCCCTTATCATACAAGCATCACAAGAAGACTACCAAAAGATAAAAAGTTTAATAAACTCATTAGACTCCATGCCTAAACAAGTGTTAATAGAAGTACTAATAGCTGAAATAACCCTAAACAAACAATTAGAAAACGGCATAGAGTGGTGGCTCAAATCAAATGGAAAGCAGTACATAGCAGAGGGCAGCATCTCTTTCGGCCTTAGCGGAAGTAGAAACCAGCTTTTCGGATTCACCTATTATGGCTTAGATCCGGATAACTTTTGGAATTTTCTCTACTTCCTTTCCACAAAATCTGATCTGACAGTGCTCTCATCCCCACACATATTGGTACGAGACAACGAAGACGCATCCATCGAAGTTGGAAAGGAAGTGCCCGTTCTATCAACCGAAACCGTTGGTACAGTACAAATACAAGGAACCGCTGCTATAGATAGAAAGATTGAGTACAGAGATGTAGGAATTATACTAAAGGTAAAGCCCCATATAAGCGATGAAGGATTTGTGACCCTTGAAATTGTCCAGGAAAGTAGTACAGCAGAAAGGAACACAGTGTCAGGAATAGACTCTCCAATTATACTAAAAAGAAAAATAAAAACCACATTAATGGTACAGAATGGACACAGCATAATTTTAGGGGGGATTATTGATAGAAGAAACAACACCCTTATAAAAAAGGTCCCTCTGTTAGGTGACATTCCTTTCTTAGGGAATCTATTTTCCTATAGGTCTAACGAGCACACAAAAACCGAGCTTGTAATAATGATAACTCCACATGTTATAGAAAGCGTAAACCAAGCAGATGTAATATCAAACTTGTTCGAAACAAGGCTTAAAAAATTCATAAAAAGACAAAAGTGAGAAAATTCCTTTCTGGCTTTACTTTGATAGAGCTAATTGTAGCAATGGCTTTGCTAGTTTTGACGGCAACTATATCCATAAACTGGGTAAAACTGACACAGAACCGTAAACTGAAAAACACACTGGATAACATAAAACTATCCCTTCAATTTGCCATGGCCGAAAGCATATTAAACCAAGAACCAGTTCAGATCATCATAGATAATTGCACAAGCATATCCATAATTACAGGATCGTACAACAAGACCTTTTATCTCCCTGAAAAAACACACTGCAATCCTAACAATGGTACATATACCATTGTTGGCTTTTCTTCTAGCCTTTCCAATATAACACTAACATTTGAAGAATCCTCACAAATTTCTCTAAACCTGCAACAAGTGTCCCCCTATGAAGACTATGAGTGAGGTGGTCCCCAATTATTAGACCAGCTATATAATTCACAAACCACCTAATAAGGAGGGGATCACCATGGGAAGGAGAAAGAAGTACACTGCTGAGTTCAAAGCCAAGGTAGCCCTTGAAGCAATAAGGGAGGAAAAGACCATCAACGAGATAGCCTCGTACTACGGCATACACCCCCAAATGGTCAGAGCCTGGAAAAGAGAGTTTCTCAAAAACGCTTCCAGAGTCTTTGAAGACCAACAAGAAACCCAAAGGCTAAAAAAGGAGCTTGAGAAAGCCTACAGGAAGATAGGGGAACTGGAGCTGGAACGGGATTTTTTATCAGATGTCTTGAAAATGGCGTAGATAAGAAGAAAAGGCGCAAGATGGCAAAGTATATGTCTACAAAATACAGAATGAGCCTCAGGAAAGTAACAAAACTGCTCCAAATTTCCCGATCCAGCCTTTACTACAAACCCAAAGGGGAAGACAAAGAAAATCTCAAGCTGATGGAATTGATAGACCAGAAATACACAGAAGATCCCACCTACGGTGTCAGGAGGATGAGGGAGCATCTCCAAGAAGTTTTGGACAAAAGGATCTCTCTCAAAAGGGTAAGAAAGCTCATGAGAAAGATGGGATTAAAGGCAGTCTATCCTGCTCCAAAGAGCACAGAGAGCACAGCTACCCACTACATCAACCTTCTGAAGGAAAAAAGCATAACCAAGCCTAATCAGGTATGGTTTGCGGACATAACCTACGTAAGGGTGAAGGGAGGATTTGGATATTGTGTAGCCTTCATAGACGCATACTCAAGGAAAGTAATGTCCATGAGGATATCCAACAGCCTTGGTGCGGACTTTTGTGTTGATGCAGCAAGGGAGGCAATATGCAAATATGGAACTCCTGAAGTCATACACACAGACAAAGGCAAGCAGTTTGTGGGGAGTGACTTTACAGGGCTTCTCAAAGACTTTGGGATCAAGCTAAGCGTTTCAGAAGGAGGCTTTAGGGGCAACATACTGATAGAGAGGTTCTGGAGGACATACAAGTACGAGTGCTTGTATTTGTGGGAGAAGATGGATTTCAGAGAAGTTGAGGAAAAGACGAGGGAATGGGTAAGGTACTACAAAGAGAAGAGACATCATCAAGCACTGGGATATAAGACACCAGATGAGGTGTATATCGCTCTCCTCTAAGCCCAAAAGCGCCCCGAGAGTATACCCTACACCAGTTAAACTTCCTCGCAAGACGGGACATATTCTTTATTCCAACACAACCAGTAGGTCTCCCTGTTCTACGTGATCTCCAACTCCTACAAGCACCTCTTTTACCTTGCCTTCTTTTTGTGCGTTTACTGGGGTTTCTATCTTCATCGCCTCTATAACCAGCAACTGATCTCCTTTTTTTATCTCATCTCCGGGCTTTACCCTAACTCTTACCACCTTACCGGGCATGGGAGCAGCTACATGAGAAGGATTGGCAGGCTCCGCCTTAACTCTCCCTTCTCCCTCCACCTGAACGGAAAGATCCCTAACCCTTACCTCCCTTGGCTGTCCGTTGAGCTCAAAGTATATGATTCTCGTTCCGTCCTTAAGCAGCTCGCCAATGGCTGAAAGCTTTATGACCAAAGTCTTTCCTTCCTCTATGTCCACGGAATCCTCCTGTCCCAGCTCCAGCCCATAGAAGAACAAAGGTGTTTTCATAACGGAAGTGTCCGAGTATTCCTTCTGATGCTTTACGAATTCCTCGTAAACTCCAGGATACAGAATGGCAGAAAGCACATCCCTCATGGTAGGTTCTCTCCCGAGGAGTTCCCTAAGCTCAAGCTTTTTTGCCTCAAAATCGGCAGGAGGAAGAAGCTCACCGGGCCTGCAATCTATGGGCTTTTTCCCTTTAAGCACGATCCTTTGTAGTTCTTCGTTAAAGCCACAGGGAGGTTTTCCTATCATTCCCTTGAAGAACTCCACTACAGACTGTGGAAAGTTCAGCTCGTGCCCTCTGGTAAAAAGATCCTCTTCCGTAAGATTGTTCTTGAGCATGAATATGGCCAGATCCGCCACCACTTTAGAAGACGGCGTAACTTTTATGATATTGCCCAAAAGCCTGTTTACTCTCGCATACATCTGTTTAAGCTCTTCCCATCTGTCGCCAAGCCCCAGCTGTATGGCTCTTGGCTTGAGGTTGCTATACTGTCCCCCGGGAATTTCGTGGAAGTAAACCTCTCCTGTAGAGCTCTTGAGTTCGCTCTCAAAGGGAGCGTAAAACTCCCTCACCCTCTCCCAGTAATTGGCTATGGGAAGCACATTCTCTATACGGACAGATGGCTTTCTTTCGCTATTTTCCATGGCTGCAAGCAGCGCCTCCATGGGAGGCTGGGAAGTGATTCCTGCCACACTGGAAACTGCCACATCCACTATATCCACTCCAGCCTCGGTAGCTCTGAGATAAGACGCTACACCGGTGCCTGCGGTATCGTGGGTGTGGAAGTGCACCGGTAAGCCCGTCTCCTCTTTCAGAGCCTTTACAAGCTCGTAAGCTGCTTGCGGTTTGCACAATCCCGCCATGTCTTTTATGCCGATTATATGAACACCCATGGAAGCAAGTTCCCTTGCAAGATTCACATAGTAGTCAAGGGTATAAAGCGTTTCATTGGGATTTGTGAGATCTGAAGTGTAGCAGATGGCAACCTCCACTATCTTACCGGTTTTTAGGGCTTCCTCTATGGAAACCTTCATGTTCTCTATCCAGTTGAAACAATCAAAGATCCTGAATACATCAATCCCCGCATCGGCAGCTTCTCTGATGAAGGCTCTCACCACGTTGTCAGGATAGTTGGTGTATCCCACGGCATTGGATCCCCTCAGAAGCATTTGAAACAACACATTCGGTATCCTTTGCCTGAGCTTTATAAGCCTCTCCCACGGATCCTCCTTTAAGAAGCGCATTGCCACATCAAAAGTGGCTCCTCCCCACATCTCTACGGAGAAAAGGTCCGGCATGAGGTGGGCAACTACAGGAGCAATTCTCAACATGTCGTAGGTTCTCGCTCTGGTGGCAAGCAGGGACTGGTGGGCATCTCTAAAGATGGTATCCGTAAGCAAAAGCTCCTTTTTAGACTTTATCCACTCCACAACCGCTTCTGCACCGGCATCTTCTAAGATCTGTCGCACCCCAGCAGGAGGCTCTCCCTTTACCTTGGGAACCTCGGGCTCTCTAACGGTAATTTTGGGGATCCTATCCCTCTCAATCCCAGGGAAACCGTTAACCGTAACATTTGCTATGTATTTAAGGATCTTATTGCCCCTGTCCTTCCTTTCAGGAAATCTGAACAGCTCAGGGGTTGAATCTACAAAAGTAGTATCACAGGTGCCTTCGCGGAACTTGGGGTGTTCTATAACATTGAGCAGGAAAGGTACATTAGTCTTCACCCCTCTGATTCTGAACTCCTTCAAGGCTCTGTCCATCTTCGCCACGGCATCCTCAAAGGTCAAAGCCCAGCTTGTAACCTTCACCAAAAGGGAATCGTAATAGGGAGTAATGCGAGCCCCCACAAAGCCGTTACCCCCATCAAGCCTGATACCAAAACCTACAGCGGTTCTGTAAACGGTAACCCTCCCCGTATCGGGCACAAAGTTGTTTTCTGGGTCTTCTGTGGTAACCCTGCACTGTATGGCGTATCCACTCTTTTTGACAAACTCCTGACCAGCTATGCCTATATCTTCAAGGGATTCCCCCCTTGCTATTCTCAACTGAGCTTGGACAATGTCTCTCCCGGTGATCATCTCCGTAACCGTATGTTCCACCTGTATTCTCGGGTTAACTTCTATGAAGTAGTACTTTCCATCCTCAACCAAAAACTCAACGGTACCAGCACTGTAGTAGCCCACCTCCCTCGCAAGCCTCAAAGCAGCATCGTAAAGGCGTTCCTTTAGAAACTGATCCATATTTCTTGCAGGGGCTATCTCTATGAGCTTCTGATGCCTCCTCTGAATGGAACAGTCCCTCTCAAACAGATGAACAATGTTGCCATAATGATCCCCAAGGATCTGGACTTCAATGTGGCGGGGCCTTTCAAGATACCGCTCAAGGAAAACACGAGAATCTCCAAAGGCCTTTTCTGCCTCTGAACGTGCCATCTCATAAAACCTTTCAAGCTCATCTTTATCTCTGGCTACCCTCATTCCACGTCCGCCGCCTCCCGCAGCAGCCTTTATAATAACAGGATAACCCACAGACTCGGCAAAGTTCACTGCATCCTCAAGAGTTTCTACAGGCTCATCGGTGCCAGGTATCACCGGAATCTTAAGCCTTCTTGCAAGCTCCTTTGCCTTGACCTTGTCTCCCACAAGCTCCATAACATCGGGAGAAGGCCCCACCCATATAACACTTCTTTCTATGCAGGATCTCGCAAACTCAGCATTCTCCGATAGAAAGCCATACCCAGGATGGATGGCATCAACTCCCTTCTCTATCGCCAAGTCCAGTATCTCCTCGTAGTCAAGGTAGGCAGAAATGGGATCCTTGCCCTTGCCTACAAGATAGGCTTCATCTGCTTTGTATCTATGTAGGGAAAATCTATCCTCATGGGAGTATATGGCTACTGTGCGCAGGCCAAGCTCTGTGCATGCCCTGAATATTCTGATGGCTATCTCTCCACGATTGGCAGCCATCACCTTTCTAATCTCTCTAACGGCCATCTCTTCCCCCAAAAACTTTTTTATTCAAAATATCAATTGAATAAAACTCAAGCAACCAACAACTTGCATAAAGTATTCCTGAAAAACTTTTGGCCACTTGAAAAAGGGAAGAATCAGCGCCAAAATGGTTACAAGAACAATGGAGGGATCACATGCTTGGATTTCTCAAAAAACTTTTCGGTGGCGGAGAAGAGAGAGATTGGTCTGGGGACATAGACTGCTACGAAGCCCTGATAGAAGAGGAAAGAATCTGTCCCAAGTGTGGAAGTAGAAAAGTACATTTCTCTGGAACCTTGGGAGAAGAACTATCAAGGTACGAACGTCCATACGATATAGAAAAAGACCAATGGATAGAATACGACGTTACCTACAGCATCTTTTGCAGGTGTAGGTGCTTAGACTGTGGCCATCAATGGGAAAAGCGCTCCCAAGTTACCAAATACGAAAGGGATATAAACCCGTATTTCCAATCAAAGGTTGAAGGAGAGACAGAAAAGCAGTATGAGGAGGAGCAAAGAGTCTCCGAAGAGGAAATTATGCAGGAAGAAACGCAGATAGAAGAGGAAGATATTGAATCGATGGAGGAAGAGCTTGCCGAGTGCGGCGAGGAGATCTTAGAGGATGAAGAGTAAGACTAAAACAGCTCCTCCTCTGAAACTATAGCCTTAACTTCAGTAACAACCTTCTCAAGAACAGGAATAACATCCGTCCTGTACCTTCCAGCCACCAGTATTGTCATTATTTCATCCCCAACCTTTAATTCTCCCGCATTCACCTTTATCTTTACCGTTTCTACGCCGGGAAAGGCGGAATATTTCTCCTCAATCCGCCTTATCTCTTCCATCGGTACCTTAAGGATCATTCCTTTGACCTTCCTTCCATCTTTGGAAAGAGATCTCACAACTCCACGATGTACAAGGATCATACCCAAATTTTCAGGATTTGAAGCGCGAAGAACTTCCTCTATCAAAGC
>WGAU01000147.1 GCA_015494645.1 Aquificota bacterium | reverse complement strand
TCTACATCCAAAGCCTCTTTAGCCTTTTCCTCAAACCCAGCAAATCCAAGTAGCCCTTTAGTAAGCCTTTTACCTTCCTCCACACCAGGCTGGTCAAAGGGATTAAGGTTATAAAGGTATCCTGAAAGGGCAGTGGCCACCTCGTAAATCATAAAAAGCATGCCCAAGCTCTTTTCGTTCAACTCCTCTATTTCAATTGTAATAAAGGGAACCCCGTTTTTATAAAGGGCAGAAGCGGTTCCAAGGTAAGAAGCCTTTAGAACCTCAGAAAGTGTTTTCTCCCTGAGATACACAAAGGCTTCAGGTAAGCTATCATCCAGGGTAAAATCGTGGAACATCTTTTTCACAACCATAAATGTGATGACTTTGTCCTTAGGCCCATCGTTGTAAAGCTGTATTTGGGAATGCTGATCCACCGTACCAATAGCCTTTACAGGGGTTTGACCACAACTGTTTTTACCCAAACTTTCCGCCCAAAGTTGTCTCCACCAATCTACAAACAGGGATAATCTCTCGCAGTAAGGCATCATAACGGCTATGTTTTTGCCACCTCTATAGTGGAAGTAATGGAAGGCTGCTAAGATCCAAGCCGGATTCTCTGACAGAGATGGCTTTGAACAGTGATCTAAAGCCAGACGGGCTCCTTCAAGTAAGGCGTTCACATCAACCCCCATATACGCCGCAGGGAATAGTCCCACATCTGAAAGAACAGAAAAACGTCCACCCACATTTGGAGGAACTTCAAGGAAAGTAATATTCTCTTTTAGGGTGAATTCTCTCAAGAAGCCTTTCTCTGGATCGGTGGTGATAACCAAATGCTTTTTCAAGGTATCCCAGCTCATATGCTTCTCCAAGAGAGACTTAACCATGAAGAAATTAACTACAGTTTCCGTAGTTGATCCGGACTTTGATACAACATTAAAGCAACTTTTGCGAGGATCTATACTGGACAACACCGAGAAAAATTTTTCCGGATCAACGTTGTCCAACACATAAAATCCCTTGTCTTTACCTGTAACCTGCATAACGCACTCGGCTCCTAAGGAAGAACCTCCTATACCTATGAGCACCAAAGTGTCCGTAGTTTCCCTCATCCTACGGGCAAGATCCAATGTGTTGGAAGGATCGCGATAGGGAAGATCCATAAATCCAACCTCTTTAGCTTTCCTCAACCCTTCAAGCCACCTATGAGCCTCAACAAGAAGAGGCTCCATTTTCGCTAAGATATCCTCAGTAAGCAAAGAACAACCGTACTTTATTTTCACCATGATCCACCTCACAGGTTGTTTTTGTAGCCGATGGCAGTTATTTATTTTGTTTGATGATAAAGGATTACTCAAGATGGGAACCGGCCTACTTAGAAAAGTTTACCCACCGACTGAGAAACAGGATTCTTATTGTAAGCGGTATAGGTCTTTTTGTCTTTGTAAGCGGCATAATAGGCTTTATGATTATAGAAAAGCTGAGCTTCCTTGATGCTTTCTATATGACGGTTATCACCCTGTCCACCGTAGGATTCGGAGAGGTAAAACCCCTCTCATATGCAGGCAAGATCTTCACCTCTGGGCTAATCATCTCCGGAGTAGGAACCTTTGCCTATGCAGCCACAAGTATGTCTCAGTTTTTGGTTGAAGGAGAACTAAGAAAGGTATTTGACGCGAGAAGGAGGAAGAAGCAGATGAAGAAGCTTGAAAACCATGTAATAGTGTGTGGTTTCGGAAGGGTAGGAGAGCACATATGCGAGGAACTTAAAAAAGAAGACGTTCCTTTCGTGGTCATAGACGACGATCCTCAGAGAATAGAAGTGGCAGAATCAAAGGGATATCTCTTTGTATTCCAAGACACCACCGAAGCCCAAGCCCTTCAGCGAGCCAACATAGAAAAGGCCAAAGCGCTAATTGCCGCTTTAGGAGACGACGCAGACAACCTGTTTCTAACCATCACTGCCAAAGAACTGAATCCCAACATCATGGTTGTGGCAAGAGTGAACAATCCCCAAAATGTTAAAAAGCTTATCAAGGCCGGAGCTGATAAAGCAGTTGCTCCCTATGTCACAGGAGCCATCCGTATGGCTCAAGCGGCCATAAGGCCTGTGGTAGCGGACTTTGTGGAACTGGCAACAACAGGCAAGGATCTGCAGTTTCTTTTGGAAGAGGTAAGGGTTCCAGACAAATCTCCTGTGTGCGGGAAGAGCATACTTGAGCTGGAACTGAGGAAGAAAACAGGCGTGATAATCATTGCCATGGTGAAGAAGGGAAAAATCATAAAAAGTCCAGAGCCTACAGAAATCTTGGAACCAGGTGATCTCCTAATAGCACTGGGAAGCAAGGAAGACTTTTTGAAGCTGGAAAAGCTTATAATGACTGGAGATGTATACGAACAGTAAGGTTTACTTCTCTATTCCCACCCTTGCCTGAACCCCCTTCGTGTAGTAGTGCTTTACCTCTTTCATCTCTGTAACGAGATCCGCCCTCTCTATTACCTCTTCAGAAGCGTATCTACCGGTGATGACAAGCTCCACATTTTCCGGCTTAGCATCAATAACGTCAAGGATATCCTGTGCGCTTATCAACCCCAAATAGGCAGCCACATTTGCCTCTTCCATTATAACTATGTCGTATTTTCCAGAAAGCATGGCTTCTTTTATCTTCTCCAGTGCTTTCTTTGCCAAGACAAGATCCTCGTCGGTGATGGTTCCGGTGGTTACAAACCGTGGGGTGCCGAACTGCTCTATGTGCACAAGATCGGAAAAGCGCTCTTTTATGCATTTCACCTCGCTGTAGTCCTGTCCCTTTAAAAACTGAGCTATATACACCCTCAAACCTGCTCCCACAGCCCTTAAGGTAAGCCCCAAGGCAGCAGTGGTCTTTCCCTTGCCGTTTCCCGTATAAACCTGAACATAGCCTTTATCCAGAGGCATTTTTACCCTCCCCTTTGATATACGCCCTCACCCTCTCAAAGTCCGGCATTTTGCCAAACCATATTTCAATGGCATAAAGCGCCTGCAGAATGAGCATATCAAGGCCGTTTACGGTTCTTAGTCCTGCTTCTTCGGCGTTTTTTAATAAAGGCGTCTTTTCCGGTTCGTATATGAGGTCGTAAACAACGGCATTCTTGGGAAGTTTTTCCACATCCACAGGGGGAAGGGAAACGCCGTCCATTCCCAAAGAGGTGGTATTAACCACCAGCTCAACTTCAGGCAACACCTTTGAAATAGCATCCACATCCCAAGCAACAGGTTCAAAGCCAGCAAATCTCTTAAGGAATATCTCCAGCCTTGTAGGGTTGCGGTTCGTCACCCACAACTTCTCCACACCCATCTCCAATAGAGCATAAGCCACAGCCTTGGAAGCACCCCCAGCACCTATAACGAGTGTACTTTTTGGTTTGGGGACGCCATTTACCCTGAGGCTGTCTCTAAATCCCAGCCAATCGGTGTTGTAACCTATGAGCTTATCCTCTCCTCTCTTTACGGTGTTAACAGCACCTATTGCCTCAACTTCTTTGCCAGAAATGTCCATCTGACTGACAGCAGCCTCTTTGAAGGGTATGGTTATGTTAAACCCCACCATATTCAAGAGAAAACAAAAGCCGTCCAGAGCCTCTTTAAGATATCCCTCCTTCACTTCAAAGGGCAGGTAAACTGCATCTACGCCCATAAGCTGGTAACAGTAGTTGTGAATGGCAGGAGAAAGGGAGTGGGAAACTGGATTACCCACCACTCCCAGTATCTTCGTTTTGCCCGATATGTTCATAGAAAACTACCCAACAATCTCAAGGGCATTGAAGAAGTAAGAGATCTCATACTTGGCAGATTCAGGAGAGTCGGAACCGTGTACAGAGTTTCTCTCTATATTGAGTCCAAAACGCTTCCTTATAGTTCCCTCCTCGGCATTTTCGGGATTTGTCGCTCCCATGAGCTTTCTCCAGCGCTCAATGGCGTTTTCCCCCTCAAGCACCATAACCACTATGGGACCAGAAGACATGTAATCGGTAAGGCTATCAAAAAATGGCTTTCCCTTATGAACGTAGTAGAAGCCCTCAGCCTCCCTTTTGGAAAGCCACACCATCTTCATCGCCACAACTTTGAGATTGCTCTTCTCTATTTCTGAGACTATATCCCCTATGAGATTCCTCTCCACAGCATCGGGCTTTATGATGGCAAGGGTTCTTTCAACAGCCATTTTCCAACCTCCTTTAGCGATCTTTTTTGCCCCTTATGGTGAGAGGCAGGTTTTTTTCCAGTCTTTCGGCTATACTCCAGAAAATTTGGTCAACCTCTTCATCTGACAGGGTCCTCTCATGAGAAACAAAAACAAAGGACAAGGTCATGCTAACATGATCTTCAGGTATGCCCTTGCCTTTGTAAACGTCTATCAGCTTTACCCGAGCAAGTTCAGAAGGCCTATCCCTAAGGACTTCCGAAAGAACCTGATCGTAAGACACCGTCTTGGGAACAATAAAGGAAAGATCCCTGGTAGTTTCAGGATACTTGGGAATACTTCTGTAGGTTGGTATCCTCTTAATATTTTTTAGGTGCTCAAGATCTACCTCAGCCACCACTGCAGGATGCTTTAGTTCAAAATCCTCTACAATATCGGGGTGCAACACTCCCACGTAACCTATAACTTTTCTATTCCACACCACATCCGCCGATTGACCCGGATGGAGGAAAGGCTCCTTGGAAGGCACAAAGGCAAAGTCCAACCCGAGGAAACGGCCCAAAGCCTCCACAACTCCCTTGGCATCGTAAAAATCGTATTTTCTAGAAGACTGAGACCAGTGATCTTTCACAGAACCGGTAAAGACCATCCCGAGAAAAAGCCTCTCTTCTATCTCCTGCTTAAGGAAAAATACCCTGCCTATCTCAAACATAGAAAGATCAAAAGCCCTTACCCTATGGTTTCGGGAGGCAGTATCCAAAAGGCCAAACAGCAAAGTCGTTCTCATCACAGACATTTCTTCGCTCAAGGGATTGATGAGCTTCACATAGCGTCTTCTCTCATCATCTTCGGGAAGCTTCAGCCTATCTGCAAAGTAGGAAGGTATAAAGCTATAATTTATACACTCCACCAGACCCGCAGATACCATCAAGGATTTTACTCTCTCAACAAAGGGATAATCCGACTCAATTTCATATGAAGGCAAAGGTTGAGATGGCATAACCGCAGGCACTCTATGGTAACCCCAGATCCTCGCCACCTCCTCAACCACATCCACATCCCTTGTCACATCAAGGATTCTGTGAGGAGGAGTCCCAACCAAAAAGCCATCTTCCTTTTTCTCAACATCAAATCCCAAGCGAAACAGTATCCTTTCAGCCTCTTCCTCGGAAATCTCCACGCCTAAAAGACCACTTATCTTTTCAAAAGAAACATAGATCTTCCTTTTCTCAAACGGCTTTGGATAAACATCGTAACGCCCTTTAGCCACCTTTCCATTGGCCACATCAACGATGAGCTGGGCTGCCCTATCGGCAGCGTAAACCAAAGCCTCTATGTCTGTTCCCCTTTCAAAGCGCTTGGACGCCTCTGTGGAAAGCCCAAGCCTTTTAGAAGTCCTCCTTATGCTGACAGGATCAAAGTATGCACTTTCCAAGAGAACCCTTTTCGTATTGGAGGTTACCTCGGAATTTGCCCCACCCATTACACCCGCAATGGCAACGGGCCTTTTTCCGTCGGCTATAACGAGGGTATCCCCGTCAAGCTCTCTATACTCCCCATCAAGGGTAACAATAAACTCCCCCTGCCTTGCCCTACGAACAACGATTCTGCCTTCTTTAAGTCTGTCAAAATCAAAGGCATGAAGGGGATGGCCCACCTCCATCAATACGTAATTGGTTACATCTACCACATTGGATATGGGCCTCATGCCAAAAGCCTTAACCGCCACCTTCATCCACAGGGGGGAGTCTCCAACTTCAACCCCCTCAATGTACCTGCCCACGTACCTTGGACAAAGATTCGGATCCTCTATTTCTATAGAAACGTACTCATTTACACTATCCAATTCCTCGTTCACCTTCACTTCAGGAATGACCAGCTCCCTTTCAAAAATAGCAGCAACTTCTCTTGCCACTCCCAACACTCCAAAACAATCACCTCTATTTGGAGTGGGAGAAACCTCCAGAACATAGTCATCCATATACACATATTCAGCAAGCTCATCACCAACAACGCTCTCTTCAGGCAACTCCAATATCCCCCCAGCCTCCTCTTCAAGACCAAGCTCTATTTCAGAAAGGAGCATCCCTTCAGATTTAACCCCGAGTATTTCCACTGCCTCCACTCTGTCTCCAGTAGGTAACACAGCACCGGGCAGGGCCAAGGCCACCTTCAACCCCTCCCTTACATTGGGGGCCCCACAAACCACCTGAATATCGGAAGAGCCGTCATGAACCCTCAGCACTTTTAGCTTTTTGGAGCTTGGATGGGACACAACTTCCTTTACCAAAGCAACAACACAACCCCTTAAAGAATCTCCCAAATACTCGACTCCTTCAACCTCAAGACCTCCCATGGTAAGCCTATCGGCCACATCCTCCGGTGATAAATCACTCACATTCACAAATCTGTTAAGGACACTATACAAAACCCTCACAACCTGCCCCCTTAGACAAACTGGGAAAGGAACCTCAGATCGTTCTCAAAGAAAAGCCTTATATCGTCAATGCCATATTTGAGCATAGTTATTCTTTCCACGCCAAGCCCAAAGGCGTAACCAGTAACCTCCAAGGGATCCAAACCAACGCTCCTGAAAACCTCGGGATCCACCATGCCGCAACCAAGAATCTCAAGCCATCCCGTTCCCTTGCACACCCTGCACCCACTCCCCTTGCAGATAACACAGCCAATATCCATCTCCGCACTGGGCTCAGTAAAGGGGAAAAAGCTCGGCCTAAACCTCACCTCGGTATTGGCTCCGAATATCCTCTTGGCAAACTCTATTAAAGTGCCCTTCAGCTCAGCAAAAGTCACTTTTTTATCAACCAAAAGCCCCTCCACCTGATGGAACATAGGCGTATGGCTCACATCAAAATCACGGCGGTAAACCCTTCCCGGTGCTATAATGCGGATGGGCAGAGGATACTTCTGCATAATCCTTACCTGCACAGGGGATGTATGAGTCCTGAGAAGAACCCTTTCGGAAATGTAGAAAGTATCTTGCATATCCCTTGCGGGATGATCGGGGGGGATGTTTAACGCTTCAAAGTTGTAAAAGTCCTCCTCTATCTCTGGCCCCTCAGCGATCTGAAAACCCATAGCCTTAAATACATCCACGACCTCTCCCAGCACTTGAGAAAGGGGATGCAACCCTCCAATGCGAGGAAGTCTTCCGGGAAGAGTAATATCTAAACGCTCTTTCTCAAAACGTCTCTTTCTCTCCAGTTCTTTTAGTTCTACCTCTTTCTCCTCTACTTTGGCTTCCACAAAAGCTTTTAGCTCATTGATAAGCTTCCCGAAAACAGGTCTCTCCTCCGGAGACAGATCCTTCATGCTTTTGAGAAGGCGAGTAACTTCCCCCTTTTTCCCAAGGAACCTGACCTTAAAATCTCTAAGGGCCTTCAGATCCTCAAGCCCGGAAAGTTCTTTAAGGGCTTTATCTTTAAGTTCTTCAATTATACTTTTCATTTTCCTTTCTCCATCCTCTGAACCTGCTTATCAAAACGCTCTATACTGGTCTCATCCCCTATCACAAATATGGTATCTCCATCTTCCAAAGGGGTTTCCGCGGTAGGCGAGGTATTCAGCTTTCCGTCGTCAGATCTAACCGCCACAACGTTGAGCCCAAACTTTTTTCTAAAATCAAGTTCGCCAAGACTCTTACCCACAAGCACTTTGGGAACCTTTATTTCATAGATCCTAACATGCTCCGACAGATCCAGTTCATCCAGTATATTGGGAGAAACTAAAGAACGAGCCACTCTCATACCCATTTCTTCTTCGGGAAGCACCACCCTATCGCAACCTATCTTTCTCAATACCTTTGCATGCAGTCTGTTGGTAGCCTTGGAAACAATGTATGGAACCCCCATATCCTTAAGAATCAACGAAACAAGAACACTGGCCTCCATATTCTGCCCTATGGCCACGATCACAGCGTCCACATCCTTAATACCAGCAGCCCTCAAAGCCTTTTCATCAGTGGCATCCGCCTGAACCACCTGAGTAACAAGACCCTCCAGCTGCCTGAGCTTTTCCTCGGAGGTATCAATGGCCAGCACCTGACATCCCATCTCCGTCAAGGTCTTAGCCACACTGTAACCAAAGCGTCCTATGCCTATAACAGCAAAGTATTTCATACGCTAAGCAGCCTTGCCTTCTAAAGCTTCCTTGGCCACGTCAACCAAATATTTGAAAGTTTCAGGGCTGTTCACCGCAAGCTCCGCCAGCATCTTTCTGTTCACTTCCACACCAGCCAGCTTCAAGCCATGGATAAACTGGCTATATTTCAAACCATGCTGGCGAGCAGCAGCGTTAATCCTGAGGATCCAAAGCCTTCTAAATTCCCTCTTCCTTACCTTTCTATCCCTGTAGGCATAGGTTAACGCTTTTATAACGGTTTGCTTGGCTATGCTGTAGCACCTGCTTTTAGCACCCCAGTAGCCCTTGGCCATTTTCAGCCATTTCTTCCTTCTCCAACGGGTCTTGGGTCCACCTTTAACCCTCATATCCTCAACCTCCCAAGGTCATCTTTTTGATCAGAATGCATAAGGCAACAACTTCTTGACTCTCTTCATCTCCTCCTTGACAAGGACAGTAGGCCTTCTCAGTCTTCTCTTCCTCTTGGCAGGCTTCTCTTCATTCAAATGACTCTTGTTGGCTTTTCTCCTTTTTACCTTGCCCTTGGCAGTAACCTTGAACCTCTTGGCTGCACTTTTGTTAGTTTTCATCTTAGGCATAAAGAACACCTCCCTTGCCGAACTTTATCAAGCAGCGAGGATTAACACTTTTAAAGAGCAATATCAAGCCCCATTGATACTTGCAGGTGCACGCTGTAATAAAACAAGCCATGCTGATAGTTAAACTCATACGCCACGGAGAATCGGAATTCAACAGACAGGGGACAATTCAAACTATTAATATGGAAGGGAGCAATGGGAACCAGAACCAGCAGGAAATATGGTCCTGAGACCAAAGTTGCTATTGTCCTTGATGGACTGAAGGGAGAAACTTCAATAGCTGAACTGTGCAGGAAATACCAGACCTGGAACTCTCAAAAGAATATCCTGCAAGGCTTGTGCTTAAGGCCATGGAAGTAAAAAGAAGCACTTTCTATAGGCACGTTGCAAAGTCCAGTTTGTCTGCGAAGCCAGAAAGAAAAAGAAACTCCCTTTAACACAAAGCTTCTGAAAGAAATAAAGGTTCTTCTAACTAACTATCCCTCTTAAAAGTCACCAGAGTTCCCAAGAAGAAGCCCAAAGCTACAGAGTCACGAAGCATCCTTGGAATAGACGGCACAAAGTTTTGGGTAGAGAACATTGGATGGGTCAACTTTGTGATAGTCTAAGAACATTTTTATCTTAGAGCACTATACAAAAGCCCCTTAATTTTTGTCCTAACATTATTCCATTTTATACAAACATAGTCTTTCTTTTTGGTAAGCACAGCACAAAATTTTGCGGTAAAGGCCGTAGAGTTTGATGTGCTTTTTTCTGGTGTAGAAGTAGTAAGGAGTGGTTAAGGCACCTTCTACATCCGGGATAGTTCTCCTCTGCCAGTACCAATACTCGTTGGCTCTGAGGGACCCGTAAATGTAAAGGGGAGCATTGCCAACAATAGATTTCATCCGTTCAATGCATATCTTGGGGGAATGGTATATCTTGTCAGCCACAGGTTGATAAAGGTTGGTGTATGTTAAGGCAAAAATGGCGCATGATAGAACTATGAAGTGCTTTGGCTTTTTTTTTGAGAGCCAGAGAATTGTCAAAATAGACGCAAAACAAACTGAGGCGAGCAGGTAAAACTTTGCAGGG
Source organism: Aquificota bacterium (assembly GCA_015494645.1). GTDB lineage: Bacteria > Thermosulfidibacterota > Thermosulfidibacteria > Thermosulfidibacterales > Thermosulfidibacteraceae > Thermosulfidibacter. Next base: position 12,404 of record WGAU01000147.1, on the reverse strand, counting down.
GCTTTGTACTTTGCTAAAGTGGCTATGAACCACAGATATATCCCTGTAAAAACGGCAAAAACCAGATGCTTTGCCAGCTTAATAAATCTTTCGCATTTAACACTTTTGAAAGCCCTTACAAAGACAAAAGCCACAAGCACTGCAGCAGCCGGGTAGGCAGGCAGAATATAGGAAGATCTTTTGGTGTCGAAGATTGAGAATAGCACAAAAACCGAAGCAAACCATACCGCGAATAAGGTCAACGGCCTTGTGGAATACCTTTTTAAAGCACAAGCAGTTGCGGGTATGAGTACAGAAGGTACCACGAAGTGAGCAGGAAAGTTCGTGATGTAGAAAAATATGGAGGTCTTCCACGAAGGATTGCTAACGGCCCTTTGTAGGTTTGATCTTAAGATAAACTCCCTCCAAAATTCCCTGCCCGCCAGAAGCGGCCACGGAAGAGCAAGGGTGAGAAACAGCAGAAAGGCAAAAGGCATGTGCTTCCATGGTATAGAGGATAGCTCTCTTTCGGAATAGGCTAAAAGCAGGTATATGATGCCGGGTACCACAACAGCCACAGGTCCCTTAACCAAAAAGCCCAAGGCGGAAAATATGGCAGCCAAATAAAGATATGTTCCTCTTCCAGTTCTTATGGATCTGGTTAAGGAAAATATGGTCGCGGTAATAAAGAACAAAAGCACCATGTCTGTGATAGCAAATCTCGCATGCTTTACAAAGAGAAGCGATGAGGAAAGTACAAATACCGACCAGAGGGCAAGTTCCTCATCCTCCGTCTCCTGCACTACCATAATGTAAACCAAAAGCAGCACTCCTAAAGCAGCTAAGGCAGAGGGCAGTCTGGCAGAGAATTCGTCCACTTTGCCGTTGTTTACTAAAAAGGAACTTGCAGCTACAAGCCATACCATGAGAGGAGGCTTTTGTATCCTTGGTCCCCCGTTGTATTCAGGAATGAGCCATTTCCCATACTCAATAGCGTTACGTGCAGGACCCAGATACCTTCCCTCATCTATTTCCCACAGAGAAACCCTTCCCAAAGTTGGGAAGACCGTAAGGGAGAAGAAAGCAATTACCAAAAGCAACTTAAGCTTGTTTTTGAGATTCGGCATGGATAAATTACTTAGAGGAAGCCTCAAGATATGTAAAGGGGGACAGGTCATGGGCGATAGAGATTTACTGGAAAGGATTTTCTTGTGTGGACTGGGTGTTCTTGCCGTTGCTGAAGAAAGGGTAGAAAAGGTGCTTGAGGAACTCGAGAAGAAGGGAAAAGCAAAGGAGAAAGAGCTTGGACAACGCTTGAGATCCGTGTCGGAAAGCGAGCCAGTGTCCTTGCTGGAGAAAACTTTTAGAGGTATGCTTAAGAGGCTGGATATTCCCACAGCTTCTGATATAAGGATGCTAAGGAAAGAGATTGACCAGCTAAAGGAACTCCTGAGGCAGCAGGATGAGGCAAGCTCGAGTGAAGAGAAAGACTAAGGAAACGGATATAGAATTAGAAGTCCGCTTGGATGGCAAGGGAACCTTCGAGGGAGATGTCCCATCTGGATTCTTCAGCCACATGCTGGAGTCTTTAGCAAAACACAGTGGTGTTTCTCTGTTCATAAAAGCTAAAGGAGATGTGCATGTGGATCTTCACCATACAATAGAGGACATTGGCATAGTTTTGGGACGGGCTCTTGATCAAGCCTTTGGAGACAGAGCAGGCATCGTGAGGTTTGGTCACGCTGTGGTTCCCATGGACGAGGCCCTTGCCATGGCAGCTGTGGATGTGTCTGGTAGGGGAGGCTTCTATATAGAAGGAAGCATCCCCGCAGAGAAAGTGGGTGATCTTCCCGTTGAACTGGTTGAAGAATTTTTTACAGCCCTTTCCAGGGAAGCTAAGCTAACCCTTCACGTTCGGATTCTTGCAGGAAAAAATTCGCACCATATGCTGGAGGCTATTTTTAAAGCAGTTGCAAGAGCATTCAAGCAGGCCTTTGAGGTTAAAGGAGAAGATATCCCCAGCACCAAAGGGGTACTATGATAGTTGTTGTTGATTACGGCAGGGGAAATCTGAGAAGCGTCCAAAAGGCCTTTGAATACCTTGGGTACAACGCCGTCATAACCAGCGATCCCGAAGTTATTTTAAAGGCAGACAAAGTGGTACTGCCGGGAGTGGGAGCTTTCGGAGACTGCATGGACAACCTGAGGAAAATGGGACTTGCAGAGGCCGTTTTAGACTTTGTTAGATCGGGAAAGCCTTTCTTGGGTATATGTCTGGGCTTGCAACTGCTATTTACCTACAGTGAGGAGTTCGGTCCCGTTGAGGGTCTTGGTATTGTTAAGGGAAAGGTTGTGCGCTTTGCCAAAGGGATGAAGATACCCCACATGGGCTGGAACCAGATAGAGATTGTAAACAAAAATCCTCTGCTTGAAGGCGTGAAAGACGGGGACTACTTCTACTTTGTTCATTCCTACTATGTGGTGCCCGATGAAGATAGCGTCACGGCTACCGTAACGGACTACGGAGTGAAGTTCGTTTCTATGATAAACAAAGATAACATATTTGCCACTCAGTTCCATCCGGAAAAGAGCCAGAAGAAAGGCCTTCTAATACTGGACAACTTTGCAAAGCTTTAAGTAATGCTTGTAAAACTTTCCTTTGACACCTACAGGAAGCTTTGCGTGCTGGGAGTTCATTCCAAGTTTGATGTCTGTGCCATGTGGGAAGGATACGAGAGAAATCTGTCTGTACCCGGAATCTACCACGCCGCCTCACCGTCGGGAAAGATTCCCCTGTTGAAGGTGCTTTTTACCAATAGATGTGAAAGAAATTGTGGTTATTGCTCCAACCGTAAAGACAGAGATCGCGTGGAAAGGGTTTCTTTTGACGTTTTTGAGCTGGTTAGAGCCACAGAGGAGCTGTACGAAAAGGGTTTTATTAAAGGCCTTTTTCTTTCCTCCGGTGTAGGAAACAATGCTGAGGAAACCTTTGTCAAAATGGGAGAGGTGGCTAAGATCCTTAGACACAGAGGCTTTCGCGGATATATACACCTCAAGGTGCTACCTGGTGTGCCCCTGGATGCAATCGCTTACTACCAGAAGTTTGCCTCAAGGATGTCCTTCAATCTGGAAGCTCCCAGCACCTCTGGCTTAGAGATGTTAATGGCAGAAAAGAGCCTTTGGTATGGCTTGAAGGTTCTATCAAAGATCAAAGGAACCACACAGTTTGTGGTGGACTACGGTACAGATAGTGATGTGGACTACCTCAAGCTTATGGCCAAACTGTTTTCCATGGGAGTATGCAGGGTATATTTCAAAGCTTTTGTTCCCATAAGTCACACCCCTATGGAACATCTTCCTGAGGGAAGCAGGATCAGGGAGAAAAGACTTTACGAAGCTTCATTTTTGATCCAGCGCTATGGCTTTTTCTGGAAGGAACTTTTGGACGGGGATAGACTCCCACTAAATATAGATGTCAAAACAGGCTGGGCCTTGAGAAATCCCCATCTGTTTCCCGTGGATCTCGCCATAGCCGACTATCGTACCCTTATCAGAGTACCAGGAATAGGACCCAAAACAGCCCGCAGAATTCTCAATCTGAGAAGAAAAGGTGAACTGGATTCAGAGGGATTGAGAAAGATCCTACCTTCGTTTAGAAAAACAGCTGGTTTTGCTGTATTCAAAGGCAGGAGGTTAACGGCAGATGGTGATAAATTCCCAATGCTACCCCTGTTTTCTGAGACAGGTTATCAGTACATGCCATGTGGTAGGAGCATCTGAAAACCATATAAAGCGTGTGCTTAGGAAGGTTATGGCCGTTCTATCTAAGGCCGACGACAGCGTTCCGCCTCCCTATCTATCGAGGGATGTTTACAACATAATCTCTGAGGAGCTTGGGGTGGATGATCCTTACAAAGAGATAAAAAAAGAATCCAATCGCAAGGCCTTGAATATGTATTCTTCTCTGAAAAAGCTTGTTGAGGAATCTGAAGACGGCCTATTTGAAGCGGTTCGGATTGCTGTAATAGGTAACATTATTGATTTTGGCGCATCCCAGAACTTCCGCCTTGAAGACCTGCCGTCTTTCAAAGAAATACCGTTTGCAGTAAATGATTACAGCAAACTCAAAAGCGATTTAGCAAAGGCTAATAAGGTGCTTTACATTGGAGATAACGCTGGAGAAATAGTGTTTGACAAAGTGCTTGTAGAATTGTTGGTGGATATGGGAAAAGAAGTCTTTTTTGCCGTAAGAAGCAAGCCCATAATAAACGATGCCACCATGGAGGATGCCTTAGAAGTAGGGATGAATGAGGTGGCCGAGGTGATAGACAGCGGTTCCGATGCCCCAGGGATTGTAGTGGACAGGGTCACCAACGAATTTAAGCATCTCTTCAGAGATGCCCATGTAGTAATCAGCAAAGGGCAGGGCAACTTTGAAACGCTGGAAGACATTCCAAGGACAGTTTACTTTTTGCTCAGGGCTAAATGTTCGGTAGTCGCGGATATTTTGGGAGCAAACATAGGAGATATGGTAATTTACAAAGGGGGCTCTCAATGTCATGGCCTTCTCTTGTAATCGGAGAGATTGAGGTTGAAACGCCAATAATCCAAGGAGGCATGGGAGTTGGCATATCCCTTAGTGGCTTGGCTTCGGCAGTATCTCTTGCAGGTGGGATAGGGGTCATTGCTGCTGCTGCCATCGGGCTTGAGGCACAAGATGTGGTGGATTTGGAAAGAGCAGACGAGGAGATCCTCACCAAAGAGATTAAAAAAGCCAAAGAAGCAGTAGGGGACCGTCCCATAGGCGTAAATATAATGGTAGCAGTCACCAAGTACGAAGAGAAAGTTAAGGTTGCTATAGAGGCAGGAGCTGACCTTATCATATCGGGAGCTGGACTTCCCATGACACTCCCAGAGATTGCTGAGGGCAAGAACGTGTGCTTAGTGCCCATCGTATCCTCCGCAAGGGCAGCAGAAGTGATACTGAAACGCTGGTGGGGGAAGTACAGAAGGCTACCCGATGCTTTTATCCTTGAAGGACCGCTAGCTGGAGGGCATTTAGGCTTCAAAGAAGACGAGCTGGAGAACCCTCCTGATGTCTTTAAGCTCCTGGAGGAACTTCTACATGTTACGGAGAAATGGAGAATTAAAGCAGGCTACAAAATACCAGTTGTGGTGGCAGGGGGCATCTACAGAGGTTGGGAAATCAAAAAAGCTTTAGACATGGGAGCGGCTGGGGTGCAGATGGCCACAAGATTCGTTGCCACACAAGAGTGTGATGCCGCCCGTTCTTTCAAAGAGTTTTACGTGAAAGCTGAAAAAGAAGATGTGATTATTATAAAAAGTCCCGTTGGCATGCCGGCAAGGGCTTTAAGGAACAAGTTTATAGAGAAAATGTCCAGAGGAGAAACGGTTCCCGTCAGATGCCCCTACAATTGCTTGAAGCCCTGCAATCCCCAAAAGGTGCCCTACTGCATAGCAGAAGCTCTTATCAAAGCCAAAAGGGGAGATATAGAAAACGGATTGGTTTTCTGCGGAGAGAAGGTTTACGAAGTGGACGGTATATACACCGTACCTCAGGTCTTTGATCAGTTGTTTCAGGAGTACACATCTTGAAGTACCTATTTGGACCGGTTCCTTCCAGAAGATTGGGCCTTTCCTTAGGTGTGGATTTGGTTCCTTACAAGGTATGCTCCTTTGATTGTGTTTACTGCGAGTGCGGCAGAACAACCGTGCACACATTAGTAAGAAGAGAATACGTACCTGTAGAAAAGGTCCTTAAAGAGCTTGAAAGCTTCATGAAAGAGCCCACTCCTTTCCACTATGTAACCTTTTCCGGTTACGGCGAACCAACCCTGAACATCGGTTTCGCCAAGGTAGCACACTGGATAAAAGAGCATGTGGACAGGCCTCTTGCCCTTCTTACCAATTCTTCCCTGCTGATTCACGATAATGTTAGAGCAGAGGTTACTCTTTGCAACTTGATTCTCCCCTCCTTAGATGCGGCAACCCAGAAAACCTTTGAGAGAATAAACCGACCTGTTGATGGCATGTTAGTAAAGGACATTGTGGAAGCTCTTAGACTGTTCAGAATAAAATACCCTTCCGTGAAGATGGAGCTTGAGATCCTGTTTGTGAAAGGCTTCAACACCCATGACGAGGAGATAAAGGCATTAAAAAGTGCAATTGAGTACATAGAACCCCATGAAGTACATTTAAACACCGTGGACAGACCTCCAACGGAAGATGTTGAAGCGGTGGACATGGCGTTCCTTGAAGAAGTAAGGAGCTTTTTTGGCGGCAACACCAAGATCATTGGAGCTGGGGCATCCTGTGTCATACTTGAAGAGAAGAGGGTCAAGGAGGCCATCGCCTCTGCCGTTTCCCGCAGGCCCCTCAGGTTTTCAGACATAATGAGGCTTGTGGGCATGGATGAATTAAAAGTCCGTTCTGTGGTGGAATCTTTAAAAAAAGAGGGAAAAATAGAAGAGTTGTCTAAGAACGGGCAGATCTTTTACAGAAGGATCGGGGGTAGGACATGAGAAAAATTGCACTTTTCTTACTGGTTTTTGTATTTTTTGTGGGTGCAGGGTTCTCTTTCGCGGGGGTAAAAAAGAAGGTGTTGATGATAATAGCCCACAATAACTTCAGAGATGAGGAGCTTTTTGTTACCAAAGGAGTGCTTGAAACATGCGGTGCAAAAGTAGAGGTGGTCTCTAACCAGAAGGGTGTTGCCAAAGGAATGCTCGGCAAAAGCTATGAGGTCGATAAGACCTACAGGGATGTGGACTGGAACGCCTATCAGGCAATTATTTTAGTAGGCGGATCAGGAGCAGTGGTTTTCTGGCAGGACAATATTCTCCAATCCCTTGTACAACAGGCGTACAAAAAGGGCAAGATAGTGGCAGCCATATGCCTTTCCCCCGTAGTTTTGGCAAAGGCGGGCATCCTCAAGGGTAGAAAAGCCACCTGTTGGATGGGGGCCTCCTCGCAGCTTAAAAGATACGGTGCCGTTTACACCGGCAAGTGGGTGGAGGTATCTGGCAGAATCGTTACGGCAGCAGGGCCCTTTGCAGCAAGGGACTTTGGCAGAGCTATTTGCCGTCTATTGGGCTATAGGTGATAGACAAGGTTGAAAGAACGCTGAAGAGATTCCGCATGATCTCGTTTGGGGACAAGGTACTTGTGGGGGTCTCCGGTGGTATAGACTCTGTAGTATTGATAGACGTTCTCTTCAAGCTGAAAGATAAGCTAGGCATACAACTTGCCGTTGCTCACTTCAACCACGAGCTGAGACAGACAGCTCAAAGGGATGAGGAGTTTGTGGAAAAACTTGCAGAAAAATACGGGTGTCCCCTCTTCAAAGGCAGAGAAGACGTGAGAAAGCTTGTCAAGAAACGGGGCATGGGGATAGAAGAAGCGGCAAGGTTTGCAAGATACGCTTTCTTTGAAAGAGTGGCGTCTCAAGAGAATTTCAACAAAGTAGCCTTAGCTCACACTTTAAGCGACAACGTTGAAACCTTCTTTCTAAGAGTGATAAAAGGAGCCAGTGTTGATGGGCTTAAAGGCATTCCTCCTGTAAGGGGTATTTATATCCGTCCCCTTATTGAAGTAAGCCGCAAAGAGATAGAACGATACGCTAAAGAGAACCATCTTTATTTTGTACAAGATGAAAGCAACGAGGACGAGCGTTTCCTGAGAAACTGGATTAGGCTGAAGCTCATACCTCTGCTTGAGGAAAGGAACCCATCCCTTGAAGAAACAGTTGGAAGGATACAACAGGCTCTCAGAGAAGTGTGGGAATATTTGGACGGGAAAGTTGAAAAGTTATCCAAGGATATAGTTAAGACAGAGGGGGAAGCCATATATTTTAATATTGAGAGACTAAATGACATTCCAAAGGCTTTAGTAAAAAGACTCTTGTTCAAAATCCTTTACGAAAACTTTTATGCGGGAACACCAGAGTTGCTATCATCCTCCCACATGGAGGCCATTATGGCCATGCTGGGAGACAGCAGAGGAAGCAAAAGGATCGATCTTCCCAAAGGGGTTGAAGCAGTAAGGGAATACAGCACCCTAAGCTTAAGAAGGAAAGAGGCTGAGAAGAAACAAGAAGGGGAAGTTCTGATAACTTCCTGTGGCGTTTATCTTTTTGGAAACAAACTCTTTGTGATAAGGAAGGGGACCTTTCCCAACGTGGTAGGGCTTGGCAAGTGGTGCGCTTTGTTTGATGCAGCCAAGGTCTCCTTCCCGCTGGTTTTGAGACACAGAAGGCCTGGAGACAGAATCTTCATACCAAGAGTAGGGCACAAAAAGCTTCAGGATTTCTTTGTGGATCTGAAAATCCCCAGAAGCAAAAGAAACAGCATCCCTATCCTCGCCACTTCAGAAGGAGACGTCTTGTGGGTGGTAGGCTACAGGCAGAGGGAAGACCTCAAGCCAGAGGGCAAAGAAGCTTTACTAATAGAGGTGAGGGGGACCAATGAAAATTCTTATAACAGAGGAACAGATAAGAGCTAAAGTTAGTAAAATGGCCAGAACCATATCTGAAAAGTACAGAAACCGTGAGCTTTTGGTGCTTATAGTGCTGAAAGGAGCTTTTGTCTTTGCCGCAGATCTTTTAAGGAAACTTGACGGGGTAGATGTGCGCTGCGATTTCATAAAAGCCTCTTCCTATGGTTTGTCCACAGAGTCCTCGGGAATGGTCAAGATAGAACTGATACCCTCCCTTGAGATTGGCGGGAAGGATGTGCTCATAGTCGACGATATACTTGATACCGGACTAACCATATCCGAGATAAAAAAATGGGTTGAGGAAAAAGGAGCCAGATCCTGTGAGGTGTGTGTTTTTTTAGACAAGCCGGAAAGGAGAAAGGTGCCTTTTGAAGCGGATTACGTGGGATTCAAGATACCCAACCACTTCGTAGTGGGCTATGGCATGGATTGCGGGGAGAAACACAGGCACTATCCCTTTGTTGCTGTTTTGGAATAGTTGTTGACTTTTTCCATAGGTGTCATTATACCTTAAGCCCAACCTGCTTGAGGGTTTTAACAGGATGGGTTTAGCTTCTTGGTTCAAAGAAGCATGGGAGACGGTAAAAGCGGATTATAATGCCATATTTGAGAGGGATCCTGCCGTAAGATCAAAATTAGAGGCGGTGCTGTGCTATCCGGGATTCCACGCCATACTGATGCACAGAGTAGCCCACTTCTTATGGAACAGAAACCTCAAGCTTATGGCCCGATTTATATCACACATATCAAGGTTCCTTACAGGCATTGAGATCCACCCGGGTGCCAAGATCGGCAAGGGTTTCTTCATAGACCACGGCATGGGGGTAGTTATAGGGGAAACGGCAGAGATTGGAGACAATGTTACCCTTTACCATCAGGTCACCTTAGGTGGGGTAAGCCTCAAAAAGGAGAAGAGACATCCAACCCTTAAAAGCAATGTAGTGGTTGGTGCCGGTGCAAAGATACTGGGTCCTTTTGTTGTAGGAGAAAACTCCAAGATCGGCGCGAACTCCGTCGTCGTCAAAGAGGTTCCTCCAAACTCAACGGTGGTAGGAATTCCTGGAAAGGTAGTGAAGAAAAAGAAGATAAATGTGATGGGGGTAGATTTAGATCATCACCTTCTACCCGATCCTGTTTTAGAAGCCATACAGGCTATGCAAAAAGAGATAGAAGAGCTTCGCCGGGAGGTGGAGCTCCTAAAATCACATGCAGATAATCCTCTTAAGGAGGGGAGAGGTGGTTAGCCAGGAAACCTTGGAAAAGGTAAAGAAGATGTTGCTGGAAGAAAAGGCAAAGATACTAAGGAAGCTTGAGAAGAACATGGAAGAGATGGACAACAACAGAGACAGGCAGGCTGTGGGAGATGATGCAGACAACGCAGTGGCCATGGAGATGGAAAACCTCATGAATGCCCTTTCCGGAATGGAGGTGGCAAGGCTCAGGCAAATAGAGGATGCCCTCAGACGCATTGAAGAAGGAACCTACGGATACTGCAAAGAGTGCGGCGAACCTATAGAGGAAGGGAGACTCTTGGCCAAGCCGTTTGCTACTCTGTGCATAAGCTGTAAAGAAGCTCAGGAGAGAAAGAAGTATTGAACTGGAGAAAGCTAAGAGAAAGTGAGGCCCTTCGTTCTGTTCTGGAGCGAAGGGCCTTTTTTGTTGATCTTATCAGAGAGTTCTTTATTAAAAGCGGCTTTCTTGAAGTTGAAACCCCCTACCTTCAAAAGTTTCCAAACCTTGACGCCAACGTTTCTCCTATTAAGACAGAGGATGGCTTTTTTTTGCATACCTCTCCTGAGTACAGTATGAAAAAGCTGCTCGCTGCAGGCTTTGACAGAATATTCCAGCTCTGCAAGGTATTCAGAAAGGAAAGGAAAGATACTCTACACCTCAAAGAGTTCCTAATGCTGGAATGGTACAGAAAAGGAAAGGACTACATGTGGCTTGTAAACTTTTCCATGACGCTTCTCACGTGGCTCTCAAGCAGAATGAGGGTCAAAGAAGTCTCCTTCAGAGGCAGGAAAGCCCACCTGGGCAGGTATGAAATATTCTCCTTTGAAGAGGCCTTTAAGAAGCATTTTGGTGTGTCCATTGCGGATGTTTACGATACCCCATCCATTGTAGAACTTGCACAAGGACTTGGAGTGCCATACGATAGCGTAGATTGGGAAAACACCTTTAACCTTATATATCTAAATGTGTTTGAACCGGAGCTTGCCCGTAAGGAGTGCGTAGTTTTCCTCGTGGATTATCCTTCTAAAATGGCCGCCATGGCAAAAATAAAGGAGGACAAACCCTATCTGTGCCAGAGAGTGGAAATGATGATCTGTGGCGTGGAGATAATGAACGGATACTCAGAGCTTACAGACCCCGTAGAACAGAGGACAAGGCTGACCACTGAGGCTCTGAAAAAGTTTGGTATGGCTGATCCCTATGTGGACGAAGACTTTTTGGACGCTATTGCAGTTATGGGTGAATGCGCAGGCGCAGCCCTTGGAGTTGACAGGCTCTTTATGCTCTTTGAAGGGGCAAGCTCTCTGGAAGAGGTAGTTTTCCATGGGTAACAGGTTCAGGCTCGTTTCTAACTACAAGCCTGCAGGGGATCAGCCCAAGGCCATAGAGAAGCTGGTCAAGTGGGCAAAGGAAGGGGTTAAATACATGACCCTCGTCGGAGTGACAGGCTCAGGCAAGACCTTCACCATGGCCAATGTCATCGCTCAACTAAATAGACCCACCTTGGTGATATCCCACAACAAAACATTGGCTGCCCAGCTATACTCCGAGTTCAAGGAGTTCTTCCCGGAAAATGCCGTGGAGTACTTCGTTTCCTACTACGACTACTACCAGCCTGAAGCTTATATCCCCCAAAGGGATCTGTACATAGAAAAGGATTGCTCCATAAACGAAGAGATAGACAGGATGAGGCATGCAGCCACCAGCGCCCTCCTTGAGAGAAGAGACGTAATAATCGTGGCCACCGTTTCATGTATATACGGCTTGGGTTCTCCTGAAGCTTACTACGGAATGGTTCTAACCTTAGATGTGGGAGATCAGATAGGAAGGGATGAGGTGATAAGAAAGCTTGTCAGGATCCTGTACAAACGTAACGACTATGACTTTGTCAGGGGAAGCTTTAGGGTAAGGGGAGATGTAGTAGAAGTCTATCCCAGCCACTTTGAAGATATGGCCCTGAGGATAGAGTTTTGGGGAGACGAGATAGAATCGTTAACCCTTATAGATCCCCTTACAGGTGCCGTTTTAGATGAAGTGGAAAGGTTCACAGTGTACCCTGCAAGCCATTACATATCCACTGAAGACAGGATGAAAAAGGCTCTCGCTTCCATAAAGGCGGAGCTTGAGGAAAGGGTCAAAGAACTAAAGAAAATGGGAAAGTTTGTAGAAGCCCAAAGGCTCTGGCAGAGAACCATGTTTGACTTAGAGATGATTCAGGAAATAGGCTACTGCAAAGGGATAGAGAACTACTCCCGTCACTTCACAGGACGCGCACCTGGAGAGCCACCTCCCACCCTTATAGACTATCTACCCAAGGATGCCCTTATTATTATAGACGAGTCCCATGTTACCGTCCCGCAACTGAGGGGCATGTACGAAGGAGATAGATCAAGGAAAATGAACCTCGTTGAGTATGGATTCAGACTCCCTTCTGCCTTGGACAACCGTCCCTTGACCTTTGAAGAGTTTGATTCAATGATCAATCAGGTCATCTTTGTATCCGCCACTCCCGGAGACTACGAGCTGGAAAAATCGGGCCCTTACGTGGTTGAACAGATAATCAGGCCTACCGGACTGATGGATCCAGAGGTAGTGGTAAAGCCGGCTAAAAATCAGGTGGAGGATCTTTATCTTGAAATAAGAAAGAGGGTAGACAAAGGGGAGAGGGTACTTGTAAC
>WGAU01000146.1 GCA_015494645.1 Aquificota bacterium | reverse complement strand
GGGAATATTCTGCTGGGCAAGTTTTGATATGGCTTTGTTTTTCTCTTTGTAGAAGCAAAGTTTTTCTCTTTTGATGAAACATGCCTTAACATACGGGGCAGAACTTTCTACTATTCTTGATAGTATCCTATTCCATAGAAGGCTCTGATAGGAGAAAAGAAACATGAGTTTTAGATTCTTTGGAAATGCCATAAAGGCCTTTTGAGGGTCTTTTGTCCTTTTGAGGGCAAGTATCACTCTTCTTTCTTGATGAGATAGGTGTTTGGCTTCTTCTAAGAATAGATCCCATTTGCCCCAAAGTCTTTTCAAGCGCTTTCTCAGAAAGGGATTGTTGCTTTGGGTGAAGTATTCCCTTAGGGCACCTTCAAAGTCTCCCTTTACTAAGTATAGAGCTATGGGTTTCTTTGTGTTTAAATCGCTCAGGAATCTTTGTTCGCCAAAGTAATTCTCCATTCCTATGCTGACAATCTTTTCAAGGTTGTAAGCCATTAGGTATGGGTCAATGTTTCTGATGGTTATGGTAAAAGTGTTGCCTTGGGCTTCTCCTATTTCAATGCCTTTTGAAGCCTTGCCTACAAAGGTCAGTTCCCATCCCTTTCCTTTCAGGTTGGTTTTAGGCCCCATTTCTATGGATATGTACTGTACGGTAGTGGCCCTTTTGTCTTTTAGACCGCTGAATCCAAACTTGTAGAGGGGGATGTTCAGTTTGGCTGATATTTCCGAAAGAACGTCCAGCGTGTTGCGGTTTTTCTTTTTGAGAATGTAGTAGCTGTAGATTCCTTTGGAGCTTAGTTGGGGGTTAAACACCTCTTCCACTACGAAGTCGTCTGGATTAAATTTTATCTTCTGCTTGAGGATGTCCATGCCGGTAAATATAATAAAACCTTAATGAGCGGCTTGCCAAGCTTGGGTGCGGATCTATTTTCCCTCTTGGAATTGTATAATAGGGTTATGCTTGTAGGCCCTACTGATGTAGGAAAGTCCACCTTTGCAAGGGACTTGGTGAAGTTCTGGCTTGAGAAAGGATACAGGCCCTGTGCGGTGGATCTTGATGTTGGGCAGTCCGACATAGGTCCCGTGGGAACTCTTGGAGCTGTGCTTGTTGAAAATAGTAATTTTACCCTCTTTTCGGAGCTTGAGCCTGTTGTGCTGGAGTTTTTCGGCTACCTTGCTCCATCTTTTGACCTCATATCATACGTGTGGTGTCTCAAGAAGCTTGCTTCGGGGCTTAAGAAGTTTGACAAAGTGGTCATTGACACCACCGGTTGGGTGGCAGGTTACGACGCCTTTTCCCTTAAATTGGTTAAGGCGGAAATCTTTGGTGTGGATGTGGTGGTTCTCATAGGGGAGGGGATCTTTAAGTGGGAGAGAGCCTTTTCCTCGGTGGGTTTTGATGTGTTGAAGGTTTTGCCTTCAAAGTTTGTGGTTCCCAAGGACAGAAAAAGGAGGAGAGTTAACAGGTACGCTGCTACGGAGAGCTTTTTTAAAAACAAGCCCCTTGTGAAGATGAGGCTATCAGAACATGGTCTTTGGATAAGATCTGCTAAGGATCTTAAATATTCCCTGCTTGGAGGATTTGACAGAGAATTTAACACAGTGGCTGTTGGCTGGATAATGGAGCATCAAGTAGACGAGATCGTGGTTAAGCTTCACATACTTAAGAAGGTTAAGCCTTCTTTACTTAGGATTGGACAGAAGGTTACTTTGTAGGGGGATAACATGTTTAAAGTAGCCGTAGTGGGAGCAACGGGATACACAGGATTGGAGCTTATAAGGCTTTTGTCGTTTCATCCTTTGGTGGAGGTGGAAGTGGTTACATCTGAATCTTACTCTGGGAAGTTGCTTAGCCAGGTTTTCCCGGGGATGAGAGGGATATGCGACAAGGAGCTTGTTCCTTTTGATCCGGATAGAGTGGCGGAAGGAGTGGATGTTGCTTTTGTATGTCTTCCCCACGGCTCTTCTATGGAGGCCACAAAGGCTCTTGTGGAAAAGGGAGTTAAGGTGATTGATCTTTCTGGGGATTTCCGCATGAGGGACATCCCCACCTATGAGAAGTGGTACAAGGTTGTCCATGTAGCTCCAGATCTTGTCAAAGAAGCAGCTTACGGCATACCTGAACTTTTCAGAGATGAAATTTCAAATGCGAGGCTTGTTGCCAATCCCGGTTGCTATGCTACCAGTGTTATTCTTGCTCTTTACCCCCTTTTGGAAAAGGGTTTTGTATCTGGTCTTGTAGTGGCTGATTGCAAGTCTGGGGTAACAGGGGCTGGAAGGAAGCTGTCCCAAAGGACGCATTTTCCGGAGTGCAATGAGTCCTTCATGGCTTATTCGGTTCAGGGGCACAGACACAATCCAGAGATGGAGGAGATCCTGCTTAGAAAAACAGGTATAGATGTGGAGATTCTTTTTGTTCCTCATCTTGTTCCTATGAATAGAGGAATACTTTCCACCCTTTACATAGAGCTTCCTGAAAGCACGTCCGTTGCTGATGTGGAGGAGGCTTACAGGGAATGTTATGAAGAGGAGCCCTTTATTAGGGTTTATTCCGGTGGTTTGTTGCCTTCAACCAAAGATGTGAGAGGGACCAACTTTTGCGATATAGGGTTTGTTTACAGAGAGGATGTAAAAAGGCTTGTTGTGGTTTCTGCCATAGATAACTTGGTGAAGGGTGCATCTGGACAGGCAATTCAAAATTTGAACCTTATGCTGGGTGTAGATGAAACAGCAGGACTTAGCTTAGCTCCTCTGTGGATATAAAAGCTGGTGGTCCCGAGGGGATTTGAACCCCTGCCGCCGACTTGAGAGGCCGGTGTCCTAACCGGGCTAGACGACGGGACCACCACCCCTTAACTGGGGAGGGAGGACTCGAACCTCCACAACGGGATCCAGAGTCCCGCGTCCTGCCAGTTAGACGACTCCCCAACTGCGGGATAAGATATAAACAGCCCTCATACCATTGTCAAGGGTGTTATCAGGCTGAGATCAAGTACCCGATTTTCTGTAAAAAGAGTGACCACATCATCAGACTCCAACACAACCGGGAGTTGGAAATATATAGCACTAAAGCTGCTCCTTTCCTTATGATCTCTTCCAGGATTCCGTGGCCGTTGAATTCTTCTGGTGTTCCTTCAAGTATCGCCTCAATCTCCTTGCGCATCTTCTGGCTTGGTGTTACCTTTCTCATTGGGTGGCCCTCCTTTTTTGGAGTTTTGTTTCTTCTGCAGTATCCTATACCTTACGGGCCGCCCTTTTTACAGGAATTTTAGTACATAACCTGGATACTTTCACTGGAACAGGTGGTGAGTTTGACTGGAATATGCATTTTACATGACCTTTCCAAAGAGGAAACCTTGAAAAGAGAACTTAGAGGGCTTAAGGAAGCCTGCAAGCATTTTGGCTTAAGAGAAGGGTATATACTTACTTTTGATCAGGAAAACACTCTGGAGGTTGACTCCCTGAAGGTCCATATCCTTCCGGTGCATAAATTCATTCTAACGGGCGTTCTATGACGGCAAAGTGAGCTCCAGTTTT
>WGAU01000145.1 GCA_015494645.1 Aquificota bacterium | reverse complement strand
GTTTGGAAGTATCTTAAGCAGTTTGTTGAGAAATACGATGCCAGTATTTTTCACCTTGCTTCCTTTACCAAGAGGCTACCACATCCCATGTTTCTCATTCCTCCAAGCATAGATCCCCTTAACGACAAGAATATTCCCCTTGAGAGGAAGGAGATAGAGGAGACCTACAGCCAGTTTAACATAGATCTCGACCGTCCTGTTCTTCTGCAGGTGTCAAGGTTTGACAGGCTGAAGGATCCTATAGGAGTTATTCAAGCCTATCGCATGGTAAAGAAATTCTTCCCGTCGGTTCAACTGGTTTTGGCAGGGGGAGGTGCCAAGGATGATCCTGAGGGCATGGCGGTTTTGAAGGAAGTGGAAGCTTCAGCCAACGGAGAGAAGGACATTCACATACTATTTCTGCCTACCAACAATAGGCTCATAAATGCCCTTCAGAGAGGGGCTACCATCATTATACAGAAGTCCATAAGGGAAGGATTTGGCCTCACCGTGACGGAGGGTATGTGGAAGGAAAAGCCTGTTATAGGTGGTGACACAGGGGGGATAAGGCTACAGGTGATAAACCATCAGACAGGTTTCTTGGTAAACTCTCCCGAAGGTGCCGCTTTGAGGATAAGGTACCTTTTGAGTAATCCTGAACAGATGCGGGAAATGGGGAGAAAGGCCCACAAGTTTGTTAGAGAGAACTTCCTTATAACGAGACATTTGAGGGATTATCTCACCGTTATGATTAGCCAGATATACAACATTTACGAGAGACTTGAATTGGTGTGAGGGGGACAGATGGAGTACAGTTATGAGGATCTAAAGAGGTGGGATCTTGAGTATTTCTGGCATCCTTTCACTCAAATGACTGAGTATGCCCAGAAGGACCCGCTGATAATTGATAAAGGAGAGGGCATATACCTGATAGATGTTCACGGAAACCGCTACATAGACGGTGTTTCTTCTCTTTGGGTAAACGTTCACGGACACAACCATCCAAAAATAAACAAAGCCGTAAGGGAGCAGTTGGAAAAGATCGCTCACTCTACAACATTGGGGATATCCAATGTGCCAGCTATTCTCCTTGCCAAGAAACTCGCAGAAATAGCTCCCCCTGGACTCAAGAAGGTCTTCTTCTCCGACACCGGAGCTTGTGCCATGGAAATTGCCATCAAGATGGCTTACCACTACTGGCAAAACATCGGTGATAAAAAGCGCAAGAAGTTTGTCTGTTTGAGAAACGGCTATCACGGCGACACCATCGGTGCCATGAGCGTTGGTGGTATAGACCTGTTCCATGCTGTTTACAGGCCCCTTCTCTTTGAAGCCTACTTTGCACCGTCTCCATACTGTTATAGATGCGAGCTGCAGGCTGACCCAGAAAACTGTGGTCTGTTGTGCCTCCAGAAGCTTGAGGAGATAGTTGCGTCCCATCGTGATGAGATTGCGGCTATCGTTTCGGAATCTACCGTTCAGGCGGCTGGTGGCATCATAGTTATGCCCGATGGCTATATGAAGGGACTTAGGGAGATTGCTGACAGATACGGAGTGCTTTTGGTGTTGGACGAAGTGGCGGTAGGTTTTGGAAGAACCGGGAAGATGTGGGGATGTGAGCATGAAGGAGTGGTTCCTGATATAATGGCAGTGGCCAAAGGCATAACCGGAGGCTATCTGCCGGTTGCTGCGACCTTAACCACAGAAAAAGTTTATGGTGCTTTCTTGGGAGATTACACAAGAACCTTTTATCACGGACACACCTACACAGGTAACCCATTGGGGTGTGCCGCTGCCCTTGCCAACATAGAGCTGTTTGAAGAAGAAAGAACCTTAGAAAAACTTCAACCCAAAATAGAGCATTTAAAGGGTAGGTTAGAGGAGTTCAAAGAGTTAAAGCATGTGGGGGATATTAGGCAGAAGGGCTTCATGGTAGGTGTTGAACTGGTGAAAGACAAGGATACAAAAGAGCCATTTCCTTACGGAGAAAGGACAGGCTTCAAAGTGATTTACAAAGCAAGAGAGAGAGGAGTAGTTATAAGACCTTTGGGAGATGTTATTGTCATACTTCCTCCCCTTGTTATAGACACTCCAGAACTGGACAGACTTTTGGATGTCATAAAATGGGCTATAAAGGAGGTAACTGAGAAGTGATGAAGGATTTAACCTTGGAAGAGGAGCTTTCCATAATAACCAGAAACGTTGTTGAGTATATTTCAGAAGAGGAGCTGAGGAGTAAACTGAAAAGGTCAAGAGAAGAGGGCAGGCCTTTAAAGGTTAAAGCGGGTTTTGATCCTACAGCTCCTGATCTTCACTTGGGTCATACCGTTCTTTTGAAGAAGCTTAAGGAGTTTCAAGATCTTGGTCATGATGTTTACTTCCTGATAGGTGACTTCACAGCTATGATAGGGGATCCCACAGGAAGGAGCGAAGTGAGAAAAGCCCTTTCAAGGGAAGAAGTATTGAAAAATGCTGAGACTTATAAGGAGCAAGTTTTCAAGATACTTGACCCTGAGAAAACAAAGGTGGTTTTCAACAGTTCCTGGTTGGGGAAGATGACGGCAGAGGATATGGTAAGGCTTGCGGCGAAATATACCGTTGCAAGGATGCTTGAGAGGGACGATTTTAAAAAGCGATTCAAGGATGGCGTTCCCATCTTCATTCATGAGTTTATCTATCCTCTCATGCAGGGATACGACTCGGTGGCTTTGGAAGCTGATGTGGAGCTGGGAGGCACTGACCAGAAATTCAATCTTCTTGTGGCAAGGGACATTCAGAGGGAATACGGACATGAGCCTGAAGTAATTATGATGCTGCCTATCTTAGAGGGACTTGATGGCGTGCAAAAGATGAGTAAATCCTTAGGCAACTATGTTGGGATAACCGAGTCTCCCTCCGAAATGTACGGAAAGCTTATGTCTATAAGCGATGAGCTTATGTGGAGGTATTACGAGCTTCTGTCTGATCTTTCTCCACAGGAAGTATCTAAAAAAAGAAGAGAAGTGGAGGAGGGGAGATACCATCCCAAAAGGGCAAAGATGGATCTTGCCTTTGAAATAGTTGCAAGATTTCACGGGGTTGAAGCGGCCAAAAAGGCTGAGGAAGAGTTTGAGAGAGTTTTTAAGCTAAAGCAGCTTCCCGAGGATATACCAGAAATGGTGATCGTTACCACCGAGCCGAAATTGAGAATTACAAGGATACTAACCGATACCCGTATGGCACGCTCAAACGCCGAGGCTAAGAGACTGGTTCAGCAGGGTGGTGTTCGCTGGGATGGCGAGAGGATAGAGGATATAAATTGTGAAATACTCTGTGATGACAAAGAACACATCCTCAAGGTGGGCAAGAAAAAGTTCTGCAGGGTGAGATTTGATCTGAGAAGCTGATGGGTGTTCCCAAGAAACCTTCCCCTGCGAATCTCATTTGTGCGATCACTTATAGCGAGGGATTTAACGTGGAGGAAGCCCTATTTGCTCTAAAGGAATGCTATGGAGATATAGAGCTTAAA
>WGAU01000144.1 GCA_015494645.1 Aquificota bacterium | reverse complement strand
CAGTTACCTCAATGGGATCCCCAAGAGGGGCTATATGTTCCACCTTCACCTTTTCTCCCTTTATAATCCCAAGATCTCTAAGTCTTCTCTTTAAAAACGCATCTCCTCCTACCCTAACAATCACTCCCTCATCACCAAGCTGCAGCTCCGAAAGGAGAATTCTCATCCCGCAGCCTCCACAAAAACCTTCATAGCCTCACCAAAACCCAAAGCTATACGAGAATCTCCAGCTTTGACCACCACAGGCCCGGGACCGCTCTTCACCACCTCAAGAACCGCACCCGGAACTATACCCATACTTTCAAGCCTGATTTTTACACCCCTACCACCAGCTATTCCCCTTACCACCACCTTTTCTCCCTCTGAGCACATCGCAAGTGGCATCATCGCCTCTCCACCAATTGTTAGCTTACTCTAACAAATTCTGCAAGATAAATTCTATGTAGCAAAAAGGCTTCTGTCAAATTTAAATGAGCTACTCAATGTAGTAATAGGCCCGCCAACCACGCCTTCTCTTGGGAAACAGTCTGTAAAGGAATATCCCAGTTATGAAACCTCCTATGTGGGCAAACCAAGCCACCTGAGTAGGCATTTTGGCGGTAAGGGTAGCAATGCCGTTAAGATACTGCATAAAGAACCAAAGACCTATAAATAAAATGGCTGGTATTTTAATGATTGTCACGAAAAAGAAGAAAAAGACAAGGGTCTCAACCTTAGCCCATGGGAACTGGATCATATAAGCTCCAAGGACCCCGGATATAGCACCGCTTGCACCTATCATAGGCACCGGCGAGTGAGGGGTAACGGCACTGTGTATAAGGGTAGCTCCAATACCACATAGAACGTAAAAGATTAAAAAGCGGAAATGGCCAAGCATATCTTCAACGTTGTTACCAAAGATCCACAAAAACAGCATATTCCCCACAAGGTGGAAAAAACCACCGTGCAGAAACATACAGGTAAAAAGCGTCAGCCACACAGGTGCAGCGCTGGTAAAGTGGTAGCCGTAGAGGTAGTACTCAATGTGGATCTTACCGCCGGTCATAATCCTTAGAGGCACAGCTCCGTAGGCATAAATGATCTGATTCAAAACTGGCTTCGGCAAAGATATTTCCCATAAGAATACAAGAACATTAATAATTATCAGAGCAACAGTAACATATGGCGTGGTTTCCGTAGGATTTTCATCCCTAATAGGAATCAAAACTCGTCTCCCACAACCACCTCTATACTCAACCCCTCCCTTTCTACCAACGCTTTAAGCAAACCGCAACCTTCAACCAATTTCCCCTCAATCCACACCTTATTAACTCCACAGCAAGGGCTCTTTTCCTTCAAAAATAGCTTTTTAACCCCCAAAAGCTTTACTAAAGACAACGCCATACGGGAACCTTTCAACATAACATCCGTAACATCCCGTCCTTCCTCGTTGATCAAACGAGCCTGTCCCATTAGAACGGCTCTTCCATCTCCCCCGAAAAACTGGGTTGGAGGTCTTGGGGTGGGCAAACCTCCCATCTGTTCCGGGCAAAAAGGGAGGGGGCTGAAGCGTTCCAAAAACCGCTCCAACCCCCTCATCTTCTTGGCTCTACCGTTGTACCTGCAAGCCAACCCAAGAAGACACAGGCTTACTCCCACTACCTCTTTCACACCTTCTCCACCTTAAAATCAAACTCCCCATCTTTAGCATCCACAACCACCTTGTAGCCTTCCTTTAGCTCTCCCATAAGTATCAACTCAGAAATCTTGTTCTCAATGTTTTTCTGTATCGCTCTCCTCAAAGGCCTGGCTCCCATAACAGGATCAAAACCCTCCTCGGCCAAAAGCTCTTTAGCAGCATCCGTTAGCTCTATGTCCATCTTCTGGTCTCTGAGGCGCTTTCTAAGCTGCTCAATCTGCAGATCAACGATCTGCAATATTTGCTCTTTAGTAAGGGGATGGAACACCACAATCTCATCTATCCTGTTCAGGAACTCTGGCCTGAAGTAGCCCTTCACAGTGTCCAGTATTCTCTTCTTAGCTACCTCAAAGGCTTCCTTGAATTTCTCAGGATCCCTCATAATCTCCCTGTTGTTCATCATATCCCTGAGATACTCGCTACCAAGGTTGGAGGTCATTATTATAACAGTATTCCTGAAGGAAACGGTCCTGCCCTGAGAATCGGTAAGCCTACCGTCATCCAGCACCTGCAAGAAGAGATCAAACACCCTTGGATGGGCCTTCTCAATCTCGTCCAGCAGAATTACAGAGTAGGGTCTTCTCCTCACAGCCTCAGTAAGCTTTCCACCCTCTTCGTAACCCACATATCCAGGAGGAGCGCCTATGAGCTTGGCAACGGAATGCTCTTCCTTAAATTCACTCATATCAAGCCTAATAAGGGCATCCTCGCTCCCAAAGAGAAATTCTGCCAAGGCCTTGGCAAGCTCTGTCTTTCCAACGCCCGTGGGACCCAAGAAGAGAAAGGATCCAAGGGGCCTTTTTGGATCGGACACACCGGCCCTTGCCCTTCTTATAGCCTCGCATACCGCTTTTATAGCTTCATCCTGACCAACAATCCTCCTGTGGAGGTACTCCTCCATCTTGAGAAGCTTCTGCTTCTCCTCCTCCATCATCTTGGATGCAGGCACACCGCTCCACTCGGAAACCACTTTGGCCACGTCCTCCTCGCTGACCACAATATCCGCAGCTTCTCCCTCCTCTTTCTTCTTTTTAAGCAGCTTGAGCTCCTTCTCCAGCTTCGCTTTTTCTATCTTAAGATCCGTTTCTCTCTCTATATCCTCCGCTTTCTCAGCCTCTTCGATCTCCCTATTCAGCTTGACTATCTTCTCCTCTATAGACTTTATCTTGCTCTCCACATCGGCACTTTTCTCCACAGCCTCTATGGCCTTCCTCAGTTCCTCAGCCTGCTCCTCAAGACGCTTCCTCTTGGCCTGATCTTTTTCTTCCTTAAGCTGTTTTTCTATCTCCTCAAGCTGCTTTTTCATCTCATCGGCAGAACGCCTCTGATAAAGGACCTCCAGCTTCTTCTTGGACGCAGCCTGATCTATAGCATCTATAGCCTTGTCTGGGTTGCGCCTGTCCTGTATGTAACGTCCTGTGAGTTTTACCGCCGCTTCAATGGCCTCATCGGATATGCGCACTCCGTGGTGCTTTTCGTATTTGGGCCTCAAGCCTTTGAGTATTTCCACCGTAGCCTCAGGAGAAGGCTCACCCACAAATATTGGCTGAAACCTTCTCTCAAGGGCCGGATCCTTCTCAATGTACTTCCTGTACTCATCCAAAGTGGTAGCACCAATCACCTGGAACTCGCCCCTTGCAAGGGCAGGCTTAAGGATATTGGCTGCATCCATAGCACCTTCAGCCTTACCGGCACCCACCACATTGTGGATCTCATCTATGAAAAGAATCACGTCATCTCGGTTTTTCACCTCGTCCACAATAGCTTTCAGTCTTTCCTCAAACTCACCCCTGTACTTGGTCCCCGCAAGAAGAGCCCCCATATCCAAAGAAAGTATTTTCTTACCCCTAAGAGTATCTGGAACATTTCCATTCACAATCTCCTGAGCAAGACCTTCCACGATGGCAGTTTTACCTACACCAGCCTCACCTATAAGAACAGGATTGTTCTTCTGCCTTCTGGAGAGCACCTCAATGACCTGTCTTATTTCCTTCTCCCTTCCTATAACAGGATCAAGCTTGCCTTCCTTAGCAAGCTTTGTTAGGTCTATAGCATACTTCTCAAGAGCATTCTTCTCTTCTTCAGCCATTTCTTCTCTTATCCCCATGGTTTTACCCTCCTTCGCTATTGCTTTGGTTAACTGATTCAAAATATTCCCACCCACCGTGTTGGGGTAGGAAATGAGAGCATCAACGATATCGGCCACATGAACCTCCTCTTTACCTTCGGCAGCCTTCTCCAAAATCTTTTCCATAAAGTACGAGTAACCCACCCTCTCAAACTTTTCGTTGAACAATAACCTCAAAACCTGCCTGACAACCCTTCTCGGATCCACACCAGAGTTTGCCAACTGCTGTAGCGAATTGGAAATCTTCTCTCCCACATCGGTCAGATACACCACAAGCTCATGAACATCCTCTTCAGGAATTCTGTACCTTGCAGCAGCCTCCCTAACGTAGTCCACAAAAGCTTTGGGAACCTCTACTACCTCTTCCCTCAAACTCCAGCGAACGCTGGGACGCTCAAAGTCGCTGAAGAACCTTCCAAAGAAATCGGAAAAGATGTCCTCACCAAAAAACTCCTCCACAAGGCTCCTTCTTCTCTCCTTAACAGGAGCCCACCTCTTAACCTTAACAGGCACTTTCTCCTTCTCCGCCTCTCCCCTAAGTCCTTTGTAGATGGAATCGTCTATCTGAAGCAAAAGGGCCTTCAGCACTTCATCAGCAAAGTCCAAACCGTACTTACTTCTAAGCTCATCTCTTGTCTTCATAATAGCGCTTCTGTAAGAATCCTCCACAGAAGACAACTGCGAATAAAGATTATCCAGAGCCTTCTCAACCTCGGCTCTGGCAGAGGAAGGATCTATTCCTTTCTTTTCCAACCACTTATAGAAAGGATTGCTTTCCCTAATGCCGAAAAGTGCCCAAAGCACATGATCCGTATCTATCAAGCTCTCCTTTCTATCAACGGCTCTCTTCTCCGCCGCTTCCATCAACCTCTTTGCCTTCTCGGCAAGTTTCACCTCCATGCTTTTCCTCCTCACACTTTTTGTAAGCTCTGATTTAAAATTTAATACGCAAAAAATTTTAGTCAACTATTGTCAACAAAAATCAGAGGATCTCCGAAGCAGCCTTAGCAAAGGCTTCAATGGCACGCTCTATATGCTCAGAAGCGTGGGTAGCCATCAAAGTAACCCTAAGGCGGGCAGTTCCCTTAGGAACGGTAGGAGGTCTTATAGCCGCAACATAAACCCCAAGCTCAAAAAGCCTTTTGCTGAGGGCCAGGCACTTCCCCTCATCCCCTACTATAACGGGAACTATGGCTGTAGAGTTATCCTTCACATCCAGACCGATATTCTTCAACCCATCAACAAACCTTTCAACATTTGCCCTCAACCTTCTCACCGGCTCGGGATCTTCCATGAGCATGTTAATGGACTCTGTAGCAGCCGCTACCACAGGTACAGGAAGAGCCGTGGTGTATATAAAGGGCCTACACTTGTTCACAAGGTAATCTATCACCACATCATTAGCACACACAAAGGCACCGTAACCTCCCAGTGCCTTACCGAGAGTACACATCTGGATATCCACCTCACCCCATAGATCCCAGTACTCGCAAGACCCTCTCCCTGTATCCCCTATAACCCCTGTAGCATGAGCATCATCAACCATCACCATTGCATCGTACTTTCTCGCCACCTCCACTATATCCCGAAGAGGAGCAATGTCTCCATCCATACTGAAAACTCCGTCAACCACTACCAGTTTCCTTCTCGCCCTTTTCTTTTTCAATATCCTTTCCAAATGCTCCACATCGTTGTGCCTAAAAGTTGCAAAAGAAGCCTTCGAAAGCATCAAGCCATCTATGATGGAAGCATGATTGAGCTTATCAGACACAACCAGATCTTCTGCACTGTTACAAAGGGCACTTATAACCCCAACATTGGCCATGTAACCGGAACCAAAAAGCAAGGCGGCTTCCACCTTTTTGAATATGGCAGCAATCTTCTCAAACTCCTCATGAACCCTCATGTTACCCGACACCAACCTTGAAGCTACAGCCCCATATCCGTAAAGCTCCATGGCCCTTCTGGCAGCCTCCAAAATACGGGGATGATTGGCAAGCCCAAGGTAGTTGTTGGAACACATGAGAATGACCTTTCTGCCATTTATCACCACCTCAGGACCCTGAGGCCCATCCACAGTGACCATAGACCTGTAAAGATTACGCCTTTTTAACTCCTCAAGCTCTTCATGTAGCTGGTTATACCACATACATACTCCCCGCCTGATTGAAGGTTTCCTTCTGGATCTTGTAAATGGTTGCAAAACACTCTTTAAGCAGTTTCCTTTCTATGGAAGAAAGCTTCTTAGGATTTATGTAGTTGTGTGGTTTTTCCCCTTTCTTTATAAGCTCCAGATGATTTCTCAGTCTCAGCTTTAGTATAAAATCATAGGCAAAGATAATCTCATCCGCCAAAGAAGGGGAAATAGCTCCTTTATTCTTTAACTCCAGCACCCTGTCAAAGGTATTAGTCTTTCTCACATCGTGGATTAGAGAAAGAACCCTCACACACTCCACAATGGGCAACGTGGCTCTCAGCTTAATATCTATCTCGTTTTTGTGCTCTCCTGATTTCTCCACAATAAAATTGCCAAAAAGCCCTATGGGAGGCTTCTTCTCAGAAGCAATCTTCCCAAGCCGTGCGATAAAACCGGGATGTTCCCTCATTCCTTCTTTGAAGATAGCGTAAAACTCAGACTCCAAGGTTTCGTCACCGTAAATGATCCTGTTATCAAAGATGATGCTAAACTTAAGAACCTTGTCAGGAACAGGATTTACAAAAAGCTCATGTAACCTTTCCCTCCACTGAGACTCTGTACCCCTCCACTCCGGATTAGAAGCCATCACCTGAGCAGGGCACTTGGAAAATCCTACCTTGGCAAGGGCTTCACTAACCTTTTCAGACAACTTCCTGAAATAACCCTCGTCCTCATCACAGGAATAGATTATGGCATTATCCTGATCCGTTCTCACAGTCTGCTCTCTCCTTCCATGGCTGCCCAGCACTAAGAAGCAGAAATTGCATGGAGGTTCCCCCACTTCCTTAATGCACAGCTCCAACACCTTTCTCGTAGCTTCATCGTTTATGTGGGTGATGATTTCGCATATCTCTCTCGCAGAAAAGTTGGACTCTAAAAAGGTCTCCACAAGGCCCACTATTTCCTTCTCATGGGCAGCGATGCCTGATAAACTTGAAGCCTCACTGATCTCCGTGAGCACATTAATATAAGTAAATGTCTCATGCTCCATAAGATCCAGTATGTTAAGGATTCCCACTATTTTCCCCTCGTCCTCCACCACTATGTGCTTAATCCTGTTGCGGATCATCTCTATGGCCGCTTCATAGCAGAGATCCTGTGGACTCTTTTTGATAACCTGTCGGCTCATTATGTCCTTTGCCTTCTCCCCCTCCCCCC
>WGAU01000143.1 GCA_015494645.1 Aquificota bacterium | reverse complement strand
ATATTAAGGGTGGGAAGGGTTGTGGGTAAGGCTGCGAAGGTTACCACTAATTCTTCAAATTCCACAGCAGAGGCGACAGTTCGGGTATCTACTGCTGTTAACTCTACTGAGCGTGTTGGGGATAGCCATAAAGAAATTGAGGGTAAGTCCGAGACTCGTAAAGCTGAGGTTGTTCAGCTTCCCAAGCTTGTGGTTATCTCTAAGGATGGGGTGAGCTGGTACAGGTGGAGCTGTCCAGATATTAATCTGAAGAAGCAGGGCTTTGTGAACATGGGGGAAAAAAAAGAGTTTAGCGTGAACGGTACCTGTAGAATAAAGCTTGGCAATCCTGAGGTTGTGGTTTTGGAGTTTGGGGGGAAAGAATACAGCTATTCTGGTAATAAGCCATTGCTTTTGGAGGTTTCACCGAGCGGAATAAATGTTGTGAGGAGATAGATGTCTCTAACTGCAAGGTTAAAGGTAGGATTTACTGTAATAATTATACTTTCTTTTCTCTTGGGGTACACAGGGTTTCTCGGAATAGAGAGGGTAAAGACGGCCTTCTTTACCGTTAGGCATCTGACTAAGGTTCTGTACTACGTGTTTGTTATAACCTACCACGAGGACCTTTACCTGTTAAACGGGGAGTCGCGGTACAAGACCGAGGTGGATAAGCTCACGTCGACTCTGATCAACTATCTTGAAAGGGTTAAGAGCGAGAGAAGTATTGCCGGCAAGGTAGAGAGATATGTGGCTTTTCTGTCAGAAGATGAGACAAGGGGTACAGGTATCGTCTACGATCTCGTTTACAAGCTTGTGTTAAGAGTGACGAATCTGAATGAAAAGTTGGATGAGGTGAAAAGAGGTAATTTGGGTAGAACATTTTCTTCCTATACAGAAAAGATCACAAAGAGGTTGATGGGTGCGGGCCTTTCCTCTGAAGTGCTGCGGTTGGAGTACCTGAAAGATGAAGTGCTTCAAACTTTGGATCCCAAGCTTGTCAATAAGATAGAGGACATACTGTTTGAGATTGAGGATAAGGTAAAGGATCAGACGCTCCTTAAAGAGATTGTTTCTTACAAGGCAATCTTGAGGGACTTTCGTACCGCGCTTGCGGATATAGTTTACACCCTGAACTCTTACAGGGAGCTTTCTAAGTCCCTCTACGAGGATATCTGGAGGGAAATGGAGAAGCAGACGGGCAATACAGAGAGAGCCATTATTATCACTATGCTCGTTACTACTGTTTTGTTCATATTGGTGCTTGGGTCTGCTGTTATGGTGGCCTATCGTATGGTGAAGGTGTTTTCCACTTATTTCAGAGAGACAGTGAGGATACTTGAGGAAATAAAGCAGGGCAACTTCAAGCGCAGGATACGTTACAGAAAGTCGGACGGTGAGTTTGGTGTTTTAGCTCAGGATTTCAACGAGATTATGGATATACTCAACGAGAACGTGGGCTTTATTATAGAAAAGTCCAAAATAGCTTTGAGCACGAAAATAATGAAAATAGGCGACACCTGCATAGATACCAACAATCCTCTTGTTATGGCCAGAAGAGTAGTTGAGGCTCTTGTGGATCTAAACAAGTACAAAAGCGTGATAGAGGACGATTACTCAAAGGAAGAGATATACAGGCACCTTTACAGGGTTTTGAGAGATAAGTTCGGAATTACAAGGGTCATAATGTTGGAGTTGAACGAGAGCAAAAATAGGTTTGAGCCTGTTTTTGCCAAGGATGTTGCAGATGTTCCTGTGGATGTGGTGGTAAATCCGAATATATGCCGTGCCAAAAGGACAGCGGGTATAGTGGATCCTTTGGACTTTCCCGATGTGTGTCCCTATGCTGTGGATGAAGGAGGGATGTTTTCCGTTTGTATTCCAATAATGATGGGAGGCGAAGTAAAGGGTATAGTAAAAATTATAGAATCTGTTGAGAAAAGGAGTCAGCTTGTGGACAACATGCCCTTCATTGTGAAATACATAGAAATGACTGCTCCTGTAGTTTATGCTGCCAAGCTACTGGAAGTGACCAGGGAGCAGAGTCTCAAAGATGGTCTTACAGGGCTCTATAACCGCAGGTTCTTGGATTCTTATCTGGAGAAGTACATTAGTTTTGCCGACAGAAAAGGATTTATAGTGGGCTTTATAATGATAGACATAGACAACTTCAAGCGTATAAACGATACATACGGACACAAGAACGGAGATATTGTTCTTAAAGAGGTTGCAAGGATAATTTCTGGCTGTGTGCGTTCGTCTGATGTGGTTGTAAGGTACGGAGGCGAAGAGTTTCTTGTGGTGCTTCCAGATGTGGCCGAAGGCAAAAGCGAATTGGTGGCTGAGAAGATAAGAAGGACGGTAGAGATGACGGCCATCCAGATTGAAGGTAAGGTGCTTCACATCACCGTGAGTGCAGGTGTTGCGGAGTATCCCAAGCATGGCACCGATCCCTATCAAGTGATAAAGTTTGCCGATGTTGCCTTGTATAAGGCAAAGAAGACGGGCAAGAACAGGGTGGTTGTGTTTGATGAAAAGGGGATGGAAGGGGTCCTTGAGGGAATGGATATCCCTAGTGCTGATAAAGAGACTGACACTTCTTCTGATTCTCCTGTGGACGTGTAGCTCTTTAGCCGCTGATCTTTCGTTGAATGTGTGGTTGAAAGTTTTAGTTCCCAAGCAGTTGAAAACTGCTTCATTTTACGTCCCTGCTCTTTCCATTAAGGAATTGGGTGTACTGCTGAAAGGAATTCATGTTTCTCTTGGGAATAAAACGAGAATTTCTGTAGATGAGATTAGGGCAGATATAGGTAAGATCAGGGATTTTGCGGTGAAGCATCCAGAGTTTAAGAAGGTTGTATCTAAGCTTCCCGAGGAAATTAATAAAGGGAGTTTAACAGCGAGAAACTTTGATCTACAAATGTCGTCTCAGAAAAAGGATATTTATGCATCTCGTCTTAGTTTATCCCTGCGTAAGGTGGGATCCTTTGAAGCCAATAATTTGCAAGTGTTTTTGGACGATTCTTCCGTTAAGGTGGCTGTGGCTGATTTGGAAGATGTTAAGGGTAGAATAAAAGTTTCATCAATAAATGTTGATATTTTTGGGAGTTCTATCGATGTTTCAGTAAAAGAGGTTTTTGCTTCGGTTAATTATTTGGTTTCTCTCTTGAGAATTTTTTCTGGAGAGGTCCACAGAGAGATAGTATCTAAGGTTTCAAGATACCTTGGGGTTAGGGTTTCAAGTTTCTTTGGCTCTCTTGTTCTTACCGATGTTTTGGCAAACTTGCATGAAGGCTCCCTTAAGTTTTCTTCGGTGGTGTTATTGAAAGATGTAGGTATAGGGGATGGAAACAGACAGGTGTTTGGGTTGTCAGGAAGTTTTTCTGTTGAAGGAAGGGATAAAGATTGGAAAAGTCTTGTAGATCACTTGTTAGTGGAGGTTTCAGGGTGGCAGTATCAGCATGAAGATACAAAGGTTTCAGTAAAAACGGCTCATCTAAAAT
>WGAU01000142.1 GCA_015494645.1 Aquificota bacterium | reverse complement strand
GCTATCAAGATACGTAGACACAATGGTACTGAGGGTTTTTGCCCATGAAACCTTGGAAAGATTTGCCCAAAACGCCTCCATCCCTGTCATTAACGGACTGTCGGATCTACTGCATCCCTGCCAGATCTTAGCGGATCTACTAACCATCTACGAAAAACTCGGAAGAGTGGAAAACTTCAAACTGGTCTTTGTAGGAGACGGAAATAACGTAGCAAACTCCTGGATAAACTTGGCATCTCGCTTAGACATAGAGGTTGTCGTAAGCTGTCCGGAAGGATACGAACCAAACGAGAAAGTGCTAAATACAGCTCTGAAAGAGGGAGCTAAGGTCACTGTTTCCCACAACCCAGCGGAAGATGTTGAAGGAGCAGATGTAATCTATACAGATGTATGGTGCAGCATGGGACAGGAAGGGGAAAGAGAAAAGAGACTTAAAGATTTCGCTCCCTTTCAGGTCAACAGATCCCTTATGAACAGAGCACCCAACGCCATCTTCATGCACTGCCTTCCCGCCCACAGAGGAGAAGAGGTCACCGATGATGTAATTGACGGAGAAAGATCTGTGGTATGGAACCAAGCGGAAAACAGGTTGCACATGCAGAAAGCCATTATCCTCTTTCTCATGGAGGTTAAGCCATGAGTAGGCTTGTCACGTTAGCAGTTATCCTTTTCTTACTTGTATCCTGCTCCAAACAGGCATCTATTGTCCAGACAGAGAAGCAAAAAACTGTTAAGATACAAAAAATCCTCACCAACATTCCTGTTTACCCCGGAGCCAAATATGACCTGAAAAACACCTTCATATATGAAGCGGGTAACATAAAAGCTGCCGTAATCACTCTAAAGGCTTCTGGCAAGCTCAAGGATGTGGTTGAATTCTACAAAGGAAAAATGATTGAAGAGGGATGGGACCTCATTTCCAGCTTCATCTATCAGAACACCGCTTCCATGTTCTTTGACTCGCCAGACAGCTCCTGCAGCATTGAAGCACAGGACAGGGGAGGAAGCCTAAACATAGTAATAAGAGTGGGAACAAAAGCAGCTCTACAGGATGTCAAATAACAAAAGGCTTCTTTTAGTAGACGGCACCTCATACATCTACCGAGCCTTTTTTGCCCTTCCCTTCCTATCCAACAGCAAGGGTATACCCACCAACGCTGTTTACGGATTCGCAAGGATGATCAACAAACTCCTCAACGAATACAACCCCACCCACATGGCAGTGGTGTTTGACGTAAGCAGAAGTACCTTCAGAACAGAAAGGTTTAGAGAATACAAGGCCCACAGGCCTAAAATGCCTGACGAGCTCTCAATACAGATCCCCTATATAAAAAAACTCCTTGCCTCCTGGGGCATACCAAAAATAGAACTCGCAGGTTACGAAGCAGATGATATAATAGGAACCTTGGCAAAGGAGGCAGAAAAGGAAAGCTGGCAAGTGCTCATAGTCTCCCCTGATAAGGACTTGTGCCAGTTGGTTACGCCGAAGATAAGCATGTACGATCCTATGAACGACCGCATATTCACCCCAGAAGAGGTTTACAAAAAGTTTGGAGTTTCACCACAGCTTATCCCCACTCTCCTGGCTCTTGTAGGAGACCCCACCGATAACATCCCCGGAGTAAAAGGTATAGGCAAAAAAAGGGCAAAAGAGATAATAGACAAGCTCGGAAACCTTGAGCAAATATACAAACGCTTAGATGCTCTTCCCCCATCCCTTAAAAAGAAGCTATCCGACCAAAAAGAACTGGCCTTTCTAAGCTACGAATTGGCACAGATAAAAGCAGACTTACCGCTACCCTTTGAACCTGCAAAGCTTGAAATAACTCCTCAGGATCAACAAGCTTTAAGAGAGCTTTTCGTGGAACTTGAGTTCTCCAGCCTATTGAAGGATCTACCAAAACCAAAAGAGCCAGTGTCCACAACCTCATACAGAACAGCCAAAAGCTTGAAGGAAATAAAAAATTACCTGAAAGACACCACCGAGCTTTCCTTTGACCTTGAAACCACATCCTTGGATGCCATTGAAGCGGAAATTGTGGGTATATCTGTGTCTGTTAAAGAAAAAGAGGCCCTCTACATACCTGTTGGACACAAAAGAGCAAACAACTTAGATCTACAGAAAGTGCTCAACACACTATCAAAGTACCTATCTTCCCCGAATATTACAAAAGTAGGCCAGAATCTAAAGTACGAATTCTCAGTACTTTCCAAATACGGCGTTGAAGTAATTCTACCAATCTTTGACACCATGGTAGCCTCTTATCTCATAAATCCCCTCAAAAAAAGACACAACTTAGATGAGCTATCCTTAGAGTACCTCGGACACAAAATGATAAGCTACCAAGAGGCCACCTCATCCCTCATATCTGGAATGGACTTCTCTCATCTGACTCCTAAAGAAGCCTGCACCTACGCATGCGAAGATGCCGACATAACTCTGAGACTGAAAAACTTACTTTCTAATAAGCTCAAAGAAGAAGGGCTTGAAGAGGTATTTTATGAAATAGAGATGCCCATAGTTCCGGTTCTTGCCCACATGGAAACCAAAGGGGTAAAGGTTGATAGAGAAAAGCTGGAAAACCTTGGAAAGTTCCTGTCCACCCAGCTTGAAAAGATTGAGAGTGAAATCTATCAGCTTGCAGGAGAAAGATTCAACATAAACTCTCCAAGACAACTATCCCGAATACTCTTTGAAAAACTGAAACTTAAACCCAAAAAGAAGACAAAAACCGGATACTCCACCGACACAGAAGTGCTTGAAGCCCTTTCCCTTGAACATCCCTTACCTGGAAAGGTACTGGAATATAGACAGCTTGCCAAACTCAAAAGCACCTATGTTGATGGACTCATAAAACAGATAAATCCTCTAACCGGTAGAATCCATACATCTTACAGCCAGACCGCCACAGCCACAGGCAGACTTTCCTCAAGAAACCCCAACCTGCAAAACATTCCCATAAAAAGCGACCTCGGAAAGCTAATAAGGGAAGCCTTCGTTGCAGAAGATGGATACCTTTTGGTATCCGCCGATTACTCTCAGATAGAGCTGAGAATACTGGCAGTAGCAGCAGACGAACCCAAACTCAAAGAGGCCTTCATACAGGGAGAAGACATCCACACCAGAACCGCCTGTGAGATCTTTGGCGTCTCTCCCGACGAAGTCACCCACAACATGAGAAGAACGGCAAAAGTGGTAAACTTCGGCATCATCTACGGTATGAGCGCATACGGACTGGCAAAAGAGCTCAAAATACCTCAAGAAGAAGCTCAGAAATACATTGACCGCTACTTCTCCAAATATCCCAATGTGGTAAGGTTCATAAAAAGGACCGTAGAAGAAGCCAAAAAGAACGGATTCGTCAAAACCCTCTTTGGCAGGAAACGTCCGGTTCCAGAACTATTCAGCCCCAAAAGGGACGAAAGGGAATTTGGCAAAAGAGCAGCGGTTAACGCACCTATTCAGGGTACAGCCGCCGATATAATAAAGATAGCCATGGCCAAAACCTACCAATACATAAAAGAAAACAACCTCAACGCCTACATGATACTCCAAGTCCACGACGAGCTTGTATTTGAAGTTGAAGAAAGCATAGCCCAAGAATTTTCACAGAACATCAGAAAGATCATGGAAGGCATCGCCCCTGAACTTGACGTCCCACTAAAAGTGGACCTGAAGATAGGAAAAACATGGGCAGACTGATCAAAATAGGCCTTACAGGCGGCATAGCCACCGGAAAAAGCACAGTAGCCAACATATTCAAAAGATTTGGAATACCGGTAATAAACAGCGACGAAGCTGCAAGGGAAGTGGTAGTCCCCGGAACCGAAGGCTATAAAAAAGTAGTGGAAGCATTTGGAAAAGAGATACTTCTTCCCAACGGCGAAATAAACAGAAAAAAGCTGGCAGAGATAATCTTCTCAAACCCGGAAAAGAAAAAAAAACTGGAGG
>WGAU01000141.1 GCA_015494645.1 Aquificota bacterium | reverse complement strand
GTATCGTACAGCCTTTCTGTAAGATCTTTAGCAAGGTCGTGTGCTAAGTCAAACTTACCAGAGTTAAACGCGCTGATGATTTTTTCTTTTTCTGTATCTCCAAAGATGTCTAAAGGATTGTGTATCAACTTTGGATATTCTGAAAAAGGCAGAGGAGCTCTGAGTGAAGGGTCGTATTCTTTGTAGTCAACATACATGAGCAAACAGCCTGTAAGGAATCCTGCAAGGGCGGTAACTGCAGACATGTACTTCTTGCCACCTGTTAGGTCAACAGCAATTTTACCATGTTCTACATTTTTGCGAGTTACAAACTCCTTTACTTTTCTGTATATTTCTAATTCGTTATCTCCGGATCTGAACAGTTCAATTTCGCTTCTGGGAATACCGGCCAGTTCTGAAACAAGATCCGCAATAGTTTTTCCATTTACTTTTATTGATATAGACTCTTCAGTACCAATCACCAAAAGATATTTGGGATTAATCCATATGCTCATTAGGACGAGCGGTTGCCACGAAAAACCAAGAACGCTAATAAGAGCATCTATTTCTGGTTTTTCGTCGTATGGCCAGCCTTCCAGAGGTTTGCTGGCGAATTCTTCCTTAAATATGGGAAGAATTATGTCTGCGTAAATTTTGTCTCTATCTTCGCGGCGAGCCTGTTTCCACTTTTCTAAGGCTTCCTTCTTGGTAACCACAATGATATTGTAAACACTTTCTTTATTGAATGTCAAGGTGTTATGAAAAATAGCGGAAACCTAAAATGGGGATAAAGTTTTTCGTAGAGTAGTTGGTAGGGGTTATCACTTTTTGTACTGGAGAAAAATCGCTGTGTTTTTAATGTGTTAGAGTGTTGA
Organism: Aquificota bacterium; assembly: GCA_015494645.1. GTDB lineage: Bacteria > Thermosulfidibacterota > Thermosulfidibacteria > Thermosulfidibacterales > Thermosulfidibacteraceae > Thermosulfidibacter. Next base: position 9,907 of record WGAU01000141.1, on the reverse strand, counting down.
AAGCCTTCCCTCGAAAAGAAGGGATTGCGACTTCCGTAGAGAAGACTTACAAGTTGCAGCAATGGGCACGCTACCAGACAAACTCATAGAACTTTTAGCCACAGACAGAAAGGCGCCTGTAAAAGTGGGCGATCTCGTTCCCAAATGGGACGGTGCCGAGGAATACACGCCTGTTGAGGCCATCTACATGAACTTTTTAGGCAATGAGGTATGGGCAACTTCTTTCACTTTAAATAAACACATACCTCAAGGGCTTACACCCCAAAGAGCCTCAAGAATTCTTGAGAATATACCAAAAGTGCTGGAAGATCCCGACTGGGTGCTTCTGGACACAAAAAAGCGATCCTGCCATGGTTTACTACGTCAAAGAGGTTGTGTAGGGTGTTACCAGGAAGCACACTCTACTTCTGTGTGGTTGGAGTGGACAGCCTCAAGCTTTATACGGCAAAGAACAAGAAAATCTTCTTCCAAAAGGCAGGAGAAAGGTTTATGATACTGTATGAGAAAACAAAAGAAGACAAAGAATGAAGCTTGAGTTTAAAGAACAGCCTTTTGGCTTCACCCTTGAGGCAGAGGGAATTAACAGGGATGAGCTTAAAGAGGTGGAGTTTGAAGATGTAGCTCCTTACATTGACTTCTATGCAACTCAAAGCGGAAAGATTGGCTTTGTAAGCTGGCCTTTCTTTGAGAATCCCATCAGGGAGCTTGAAGTGGAGATAGGATACCTGAGGCAAAACAACGTCCCCGGCCGTTACGACGTGCCAGAGCTTGGCATTGAAAACGCCACCTTCGTGGAAGTGCTTGAGGCTATCAGGAAGTATTATCGGGCAAAAAAGCAGGCTATGGTGAAATAAAAAGACGGGGGTACAAAGCCTCCGTTATTTGTTCACGACTTCGAGCTTTGCAGGAAGGATCTTGGAAAAGCTTCCCTCAAAAGGAAGGGATTGCGATCAGAGAAAGTAGATCTTCACGGAATGAGACCCACAACTTTCTCAAAGCCCAGAACCCCTTGAGGGCTTCGGAGCAGATCCCTTAGAGTCCGGAAGCTTCTGGAGGCTTACACAAGGCATGATGGAAAGAGCAAGAAAGTATGGTATTCTCACAGAAATACGTGAACTCGCTAAATGGCTGGGACTGGCTGAGGTGGACTTAGAGAACCCGGGGAAGAAGTATTACCCTTTAGAACTGGTGCAAACCCTCGGAGTTAACCGCAAAGCACCAGTTAAAGAAGGAGACACTGTGCCCAAATGGAAGGAATCAGAAGAAACCACAACTGTAAAAGCCGTCCTAAAAGATCTTCTCAACAACGAAGCGTGGATTACTGAATTCACCTATGAGAGACACATACCCAAGACACTCCAGAAAAAGAGGATTTCTCTGCAAATCACTCTTTCTGATATCAAAGAATTTCTCAAAAATCCCGACCAGATTTACTGGGACACGGTAGATGGTGCCTTCCTGTTTGTAAGGGAAAAGAAAGGGAAACGGATGGCTTTAGTGGTGGGAGAGCACAGCCGAAAGATCTTTACAATCATGCCAATAAGAACTAAACTTTCCAGTAAGAGGTATAAACTTCTATTTGAGGAGAAAAAGTGAAGTCTTTTGTCATTGAAATGGAAGATATTGGGGAGGCTCTATTTTTAGAAAACAAAAACATTTCTCCCAAGCAGACACGAGAGGTTGAGCTTGGCTTGTGGTGTGAGCTTGCGGAAGATGGCGTCTTTTACCAGATGGAAATCTTAAACGGAGATAAGAACATCCAAGAAACCATGGACTGGCATATACAACAAGCCCGCCGTCTCAACATCCCCGGCCGCTACGACGTGCCAGAGCTTGGCATTGAAAAAGCCACCTTCGTGGAAGTGCTTGAGGCTATCAGGAAGTATTATCGGGCAAAAAAGCAGGCTGTGACGAGGTAGTTTTTTCAGTAAGTGCCGTGGTAGTGTATCTTACCGAGCAGGGGCTTAGGGTTAGTAAAGAAAGTCAGCGGTTGCGCTTTGAGTCTAAGAATGGGAAGCTACGAGAGGTGAGACTTGCTGATATTGATGGGATAGTTGTTTTTGGAAGGGTTAATTTTACGGCGCCTGCTGTTCAGGCTTTGTTGAGGAGAAGAATAGATGTTCATTTTTTAACTTTGTCGGGCAATTATCTTGGTAAGTTGTCTTCTCCGTTAGGGAAGAATGTAGAGCTCAGAATTAAGCAGTATGAGACTTTTAGTGATGAGAAAAAACGGTTGGATCTTGCCAAATGTTTTGTGCGAGGCAAGATCTTTAACCAAAGGCAATTTTTGCTTCGCCAGAGGAAGAAGTTTAAAAATAGTGTGTTGGATAAGGCTGTGGATTTTTTGAAAACATCTCTTGTCAACATAGAGTTAGCCGGTAGTGTTGAGGAAATTATGGGTATTGAGGGTTCAGCGTCCAAACAATACTTCAATGGTTTGTCTGTGGTGTTTAAAGAGCTGGGATTTTCTTTTAAGGGGCGTGTTCGCAGACCTCCTAAGGATCCGGTAAATGCTCTATTATCTTTGGGATACATGCTTCTGATGGCTCGCATTTGGGGTTTTGTGGAAACGGCAGGGCTGGATCCTTATTTGGGATTTTTGCATTCTCCAGATTATGGTAAGCCTTCTTTGGTGCTGGATCTAATGGAAGAGTGGCGCCCTGTTATCGTTGATTCTTTGGTTGTGCGTCTTTTAGGGTGGGGAACGGTTAGGGGAATGGATTTTACCAATGAGCCTTTTGACGACGATGAAGATGAGGATGAATATGGTGTTAAGCTTACCCGTGATGGATTGAGGAAGTTTGTTTCCCAATTTCAGAATAAGTTGAAGGAAGAGACTACCTACGATGTTCTTGGTAAGAAATTTAAATACAAAGATATTTTCAGAGAACAGGTATATTTGCTTGCCCGGGTGCTAAGGGGAGAAGCTGAAAAGTATGTTCCTTTTGAAATGAAATAGTAGGTGTTTTTAACATGTTAAAAGCTCTGTCTTTTTTGGGGACTGGTAAATATAAAGCGGTTAATTATGTGTGGGAAGGAAACAAATGTGACACTCATCTCTTTCCTGAGGCGTTGGCGCGGTTGTTTGCTCCGGATGAGATTGTTGTTTTTGTTACGGAGAGGTCCAAGCAGACTGTTGATGAGAAGGGGACTAAATATGTGGACTATCTGAAAAATACTTTGGGAAATAAAGTTAAGTTTGTTGATATTCCGGAAGGGAAAACGGAAGAGGAACTGTGGCAGATATTTGAAATATGCGGAGCGCAGGTAGGGGGGAAAAGATGAAATTGTCATTGATATTACCCATTCTTTTCGTTCTATTCCTATGTTTGTTCTCGCAGCAGCACTTTATCTGAGAAGGGTAAAGGGGAACCGAATTGCCAGAATTGTTTACGGTGCTTACGAGGCAAGACAGGGGGATGATGCTCCAGTTTTTGACTTAACAGCTCTTTTAGATCTTATTGAGTGGCTTTCTGGAGCTGATGCTTTTGTTCTTAGGGGAGATGCTACTGGTTTTGCACAGAAGTTGAGAGAAACACATAGATCGTTGGGTAAGCGAGGGGTAAAAACATCTCTGAGTGAAATTGCTGGAAAACTGGAAGCGTTGTCTATGGCCGTTAGTCTTGCCAGGCCCTGTGAGAGTTTAAAAACTGCCTGCGAGACGGTGTCAGTTATTAATAAAGTTGTTGATGATGTAAGCAAATGGGCTAAGCCTTTTACGCATATTTTGGAGATGATTGGGGATGAGATGTCTCCTTTTTCTTATGCAAACTCTGAAGAGTTGACGCCACAAAACTTGTTAGCTCAGTTTGAACTTATAAAATACATGCTTAACAAAAAACGATACATGCAGGCTGTGGCTCTGGCGAGGGAGTGGATTGTTTCGTGGGCGCTTTTTAAGAGAGGATACCGCAGCATGAAAGATAAGGGAGAGAGAAAAGAAATAGAAGATATTTTTGGTGCGCTTGCTTTTGTTGGTGGTAAAAGAGGACAGGCTAACCTTCCAGAATGGATACTTGAGCTGGATAGAAAGTATAATCTTAAATCCTTGTGGAGCTGGATTACTGAGGTTAGAAATGATGTATGTCATTGTGGTATGAGGAAGAGTGCGTCTAAGCATAAAAAAATATTAAACAAAGCTGCGGAAATACCCGATAGGTTTAAGAATATTGTGGAGTCATTGAGGTAATAGCTGTGGAACGCGGCTTTTACATCATCTCTTACGATATCGGGAACCAGAAGAGACTTGCAAAGGTGCATAACTTTCTTAAAGATTACGGCATGGCTGTTCAAAAAAGCGTTTTTGAATGCTGGCTTTCAGAGGATGAAATGAAAGCTGTAGTGTCGTGGCTTTCGGACTTTATAGACAGAAAAGAAGATAGGGTTAGGATTTATAAATTGTGCAAAACCTGCCTGAAGAATGTCGAGTTTTCCGGTGTGGATGATGAATTTACAGATGAGCCGCCGGAGGAGTTGATATTGTGAAGGAATTTTATTTAGTTTGCTATGACATATCAGACGAGAGGCGACTTCAAAGGGTCGCTAAGGTTATGGAAGACTACGGCACGAGGGTTCTTTACAGTGTTTTTGAATGTTTTCTTACTCCTTCTGAATTTGAAGCTATGAAAAAGACAGTTGAGGCAATAATGGATGAGTTGGACGATAAAGTGAGATATTATAAATTGTGTGCATCTTGTAGAAGGCCTTTTGTCCACTTGGGGTATGGCAAGTTTAGAAGAGCAGAAAACGACGATGCTTTGGTAATTTAAATAAGTTTTAGAGCAGGAGGGAGTTTTGAACAGCGAAGTTGGTGTGGCTCTTGCAGCTCTTTTGCATGATGTTGGAAAGCTGGTTTCAAAAAGTAAGGTTTACAGAAAACTTTTTAATGAGTCCGGTGGTTATAGAAAGGATGAAAGTCAAGAGAAAAGCGCTGGATATTATCATGCCTATATTGGTGCGTGGTGGATAGAAAATTTTGCGGGAAGGGAATTTTTCAATGAGCATCAAGAGATAGCGAATATCGTAGCTCATCATCACAGGCGTGATTGGGATTCTTTAGATAAAGATACACTCGCCGTTATTCTGGCAGACTGGCTTGCCTCTGGGGAAAGATCTGAGAAGGAAGAGGAAGGTTCTCAATTTCTTTTGAATGCGTTTTATCCTATTGGAGAAGAGACTGAGAGGCTTTATTATAAACCTTCTCCTCTTGCAAATGGAGATTACTATCCTAAACCTAAGGAGCAGTTGAGTCCTGAGGATTACCATAGTTTGGTTGTGGATTTTGAAAAGGCTCTCTCGGTGATTTTGCGGCACAACACCACTTCAGATCCTTTATGGTTTAGTCCTTTATTTGAGTCGCTTTACAGTGCGTTGTTTAACTACTGCTGGGCGGTGCCTGCCCAAACTGGGATAGCTGGGTATGAATCGAATATTTCCCTTTTTTCGCACAGCAAGCTTACTTCTGCCATTGCTCTGGTCGTTTACAGGCTTTTGTCCCAGGGTGAAATTCTTGATGCGTTAAAGGCTATTCACTCGGGCGGTTCTTCTGAGGTGTTGAGCAAGCCTCTTTTTTCTCTGATAGTTGGTGATATATCAGGCATCCAGAGGTTTATATTCAATGTGCCATCTAAAGGTGCAGCCAAGTCTTTGAAAGGCAGGTCTGCTTATGTTGATCTGCTCGGTGAGGTTGTAGCAAGATTTATTTTGAAAGAGCTGGATTTATCCCGTGCAAATCTGCTTATGTTTGGTGGCGGTGGTTTCCAGGTTCTTGGTCCTCGGTTGGACGAAGATAGGTTTAATTCTATCAGGAAGAAGGTTGAGGAAGCTATTTTTAAACATCACGGGGTTGGCATTTATATATCTCTTTCAAAGGTTGATCTGACTTTAGAGGATTTTCTTTATCCAGAAAGATACAGGGAGAAGATTGAAAAAGCCAGGGCAGAAGGTGCGCTTTATAAGTATAGAAAATATGAATTTATTGAAGGGCTTTTTGACGAAAATTTGCTGGTTGTGGGGGATGAGAACAGGGTTTCTCATAAAAGATGTTCAGTATGCGGTGTCCCTGTGGCTTTAGAAGCGGTTGATGAGGACGGGCTTTGTGAGCTTTGCCAGTCAATTGTAAGGCTTGGTAACAGGTTAAAAGAGGAAGGCAATTTCCTTATTATAACCCGATCTGATGAGGGTAGGAGATATAATGCTGTTTTTGCTGAGTTTGGATTCAACTTCAGGTTCAGGAATGAGCCTTGGGATGGTGCTTTGAACTTTATGATAAGTAAGTTTCCAGATAGTCCAGAAGGTTGGGCAAAGGTGAGCGGAGTTAGATTTCTGCCTAAAGGAGCATCGCCTGGAGTAGAATTTCAGCAGATAGCAGATAAGTCCAAGGGTATAAAGAAGCTTGGCGTTTTGAAGATTGATGTGGACAATCTCGGTTATCTTTTTGGAGTTGGGCTTGGTGATAGATATACGCCGTCGCTGGTGGATACCATAAGCAACATGCTCAATGTGTTCTTTTCGTTGGAGGTGGAAAGAATTCTCAACAGCTTAAGCGATGGAGATGACACTTTTTATCTTGTGTTTTCCGGTGGTGATGACAGTTTCCTTTTAGGTGCGTGGGATAAGGTGCTTGATGCAGCGTGGGATATAAAACAAAGATTTGACGAGTTTGTTTGCAATCCAGTGGTTACCTTTTCTGCCGCTTTTACAATTGTGGGTGATAAAACCCCCATGATCAGGATTGCTGAGCTGGCTGAGGAGAGGCTTGATGCAGCAAAGGAAGTTGAGGAGAAGTGTAAAAGATCAAATATCCCTCCCGAGAAAGATAGAATCAATGTAATCGGCTACATTATGCCTTTTAGAAAGGGGGAGTTCTCTTTTGAAAAATTCTTTTTGTATTATAAGGATTTGATTGCTGTGGGTGATTACGAGATGGTCAAGAAGATGTGCAATGTGCTGAGATTTATATACGAAGGTGCACTGTTCGCTACGCCTAAAGATATGGATCTTGTTAGAAGAATCTGGTTGTTTGGATACATGATGAGGGAGTATGTAAAAAAGAATCACGATGCAGTTGTTCGGATGTATGACTTGAATCAGAGGTGTGTGTTGAAATCCGTTGGAGATAAGAAGGATTACTGGAAGTTTATTTATGTGCTTTCAAGGTTGCTTGAATTTTATTTGAGGGAGGAGGGTAATGAGGTTTCAGCAGGAGGAAAGACTACAGGCAGCAAAGCCTTTGCATAGTATTTTTGAGCGGTTTACTAAAGGGGATGCAGTTTCTGTTAGTGATGCACTGGATGAGTTGGATAAATATGTAAGTGAAGTGTTAAGGTTTGTGCCTTCTTCTAAGATGAGGAATATTTACGCTTTGATAAAGCGTGCGTCTTTGCAGACCAACGATGAAGTTAAGCTCAAAGAGATTGTTTATTTTAAATACAAAATAGCGTACATGGCGGCGAGAGATAGTAATCTTAAAAGGTTTGAGAGAGACATGGTAGAGGTTATAAAAAGTGTGGTTCAGGATAAAGTTCTTTTGGACAACTTTTTTACCTTTGCTGAAGCAATAGTAGCTTTTCATAAGAAATATGCTAAGTAGCGGGGGGCAAAAATGCAGCTTGTTAAAAAGCTAAAGCTTTCTGGAAAGATAGTGGCAGAAACAGGCTTAAGGGTGGGAACCGGTAGGGATGTTTACGAAATAGGCGGAATTGACCTTTCTGTTATAAAACTGCCCGACGGAGTTCCGTATATTCCGGGTTCTTCTATAAAGGGTAAGTTGAGGTGTCTTTTTGAGAGAGCCAGATTGGATTTGACCCCACTGGTAAAGTATCGGCTTGTAGAACAGGAGGAACAAAAAAAGGCAATGCAAGATTTGAGGAGTAATAGGGAAAGCAGATTGAAAGAGTTGAAGAGTGAATTGGAAAAGTTAGGCTGGAGAGAGATAAACAACGTGTTTGTTCATACATGTAAAAATCCAGATTGTGAAATATGCACGGTTTTTGGCAGACCTGCGGAGTTTGGAGTAGCCACTCCTACGAGGGTGATTGTTAGGGATGCCGTGTTGAACGAGGAGGCTTTTGGGGAAAAGTATCCAGACTTGGTAAAGATGGGCCTTTATACTGAAGTTAAGTCGGAGAACGCCATTGACAGACTTACTTCCGCTGCAACTCCAAGGCAGATTGAGCGCGTTCCAAGGGGAGCAGAGTTTTACTTTGAGCTGTTGTATAGCGTGTATGACGATAAGGATGAGGAAAGGTTCAGGAGGCTTTTCTTTAACGAAAGAGAGGGTAAAAAAGGAGAGCTTTTAACGCTTTTGGAGAACGATTACTTGGGCGGTATGGGATCCAGAGGATACGGGCAGGTTAAGTTTGAGCATCTTAAAGTGGAAGTGGTCTGGGAGAAAAATTGAAAATGGATGTAATTTGTAAACTGAAGTCAGAAAAGATCTTAACGAGGCTTAGGCGTCCAATTTACGAGGCAAATGCTGTCCTTGCTTCTCACACAGTTTATGGAGCGTTGTTCAACTGTGCTGTAAAAATTGGAAGTGAAAGGCTTTTGGATGCTTTAAGGAGTGGGGAAGTTTTAGTATCATCGCTGTTTCCTGGTATTGTCCGGGACGAGGTGGATGTTTTTCTAATCCCTAAGCCTTTGCTTGTCCCTCAGATAAGTGTGGACAAGATGAAACGTTTTAAGAAGCTGAAGTTTATTCCGCTGGATGAGCTTGGAAACTGGAAGGTTGACGGGGCAAAGGTAAAGCTGGAGGGCGTTCCTGATGTTCCAAAGACTTCTGAAGTTGAAAATATCAGGGTAACTATAGACAGGCTTACCAATAGCACGGTGCCGTTTTCAGACGAAGGTTATGTATTTTACAAGGATAGGTTTGCATATTTTTTTATAAGCTTTCCTGATGAGCTTGAGTCGGATGTTGCGAGCTTACTTGACCTTATGATTTACGAAGGTCTTGGCGGAGATAGAACGGTAGGTTTTGGGATTTTTGAAGAGCTTGAAATTTTACCTGTAAGGGTTGAAGATGATACAGGTGTTTATGTGAGCCTTTCTCAGTTTATCCCTTCTGATGAAGAAAGGAAAAAGCTCGTTACCTGGGAGATCACAGAGCACGGCGGGACTTTTATTTACAAAGGTGGAGGAACGACACTTTTAAAGCCTCTTTATAGGTTGTGTAAAGAAGGAACGGTAACTAAAGGGAAGATTCCAGGCTGTTTGAAAAAGTATGAAGTTCCTGGACATCCTGAAACTTTCTTCTTTTATGCCAAGGCTTACCTGCTGCCTATTGGGGGAAAGGTATGCGTAGGTTGAAGCTGGTTGGTGAAACCATAACCCCTGTGCACATAGGAAATGGAGAAAAGTTAACTCCCCTCTTTGATTTTCTGTATCTTAAGGACGATAACAACAGGTGGAATGTTTGGAAGATTCGTTTAGATGAACTTATGGATTTTGCAGAGGAACATAAGTTGGAAGATTCGCTTTTTTCTGCTGCGGTTGAGAGAAAGGAGAGTTTGACTGAGTTTCTTGAAGGTAGGGGTTTGTTTGGGAAATTTGTTAGTATTCTTAGGAGTAAAAGAAAACCCGCTGTGGCTTTTGATGAGATAAAGACGGAGGTGTTTGAATGTGAGAATGTTGAGGGTAAGTACTTTATTCCTGGAACGAGTTTAAAGGGAGCTATCAGAACAGCTTTGGTGTATCATGTTTTCAAGGAAAAGAAAGAAGAGTTTGGAGAGCTTTTTATACCGGGATCTGAAAGGAAAAGAAAACAGGCATTTAAGCGCTATGAGGGTTTGATTTTTGGCTCGGAGCCTAAAAAGGATATTCTGAGAGGACTTATAGTTTCAGATTCTGTTAAAATGACAAGAGCTGTTTTCTTTTTAAAACTTGAAAGGATTCATTTTGATAAAGG
>WGAU01000140.1 GCA_015494645.1 Aquificota bacterium | reverse complement strand
CTCCTATGGCGCAGCCGCCGGGCATGGAAACCTTTGCGTATCCTTCCCTTGCGGTTAGAGGGCCAAGGACAAGCACTGATGCCCTCATGGTCTTTACCAAATCGTAGGGAGCGACGGGATTCTTAATTTTTGAGGCCTTTAGAATAAGGGTATCTCTTTCCCACCGGTGCTCCACTCCCAACTCCTCAAGAAGCATAAGCATGGTCTTTACATCCCTAAGTTTGGGAACATTCTTTATGACGCATTCTTCGTCTGTCAGCAGAGATGCAGCCATGATGGGCAGGACAGCGTTTTTGGCCCCGCTGATTCTCACCGTTCCTTTGAGTTTTTTGCCCCCTTCAATCACTAAAGCTTCCATCCCGAAACCACCCTCTCAATACCTGAAAGATCCTTGTGGCTTTCTACCTTTTTGAATCCTGTCTGTCTGAAGAGGAACCTTACCGCTTCAGCCTGTCCGTGTCCAACCTCTGTAGCAAAGAACCCTCCTTTTTTGAGAACCCTGTAGGCTTCTTTGACGAGCCTTCTTATGAAGAACAATCCGTCTCTGCCTCCGTCAAGGGCTTCTTTGGGTTCGTAAAGAGAGATCTCCTCTTGGAGACTGTCCAATTCATCGCTTTTTATATAAGGGGGATTTGAGATCACCGCTTCAAGGCTTTCGTTCTTAACAAAGCTCAGGCAGTTTCCTTTTATTGGGAAGGCTCTGCCGGATAGTTTGAGCCTGTATGCGTTTTTTTTGAACACAGCTAAAGCCTTAGGTGATATATCCACCCCTATCCCTGTGAAAAGAGGTGTTTCTTTTAGTAAGGATAGTAGGACACAACCTGTTCCTGTGCCCACATCTGCTACCGTTCCTTCAGTTCCTTTTAGGGCTGTGAGAGCTACCTCTATTAAGGTTTCCGTTTCCCTTCTGGGGATGAAAACTCCTTTTTCAACCAAAAACTCGTACTTCCACAGGTAGGCGATACCTGTTATGTACTGTAATGGTTCCCTTTTGAGCCTTCTTTTTACCAGAGTCTTGAAAAGATTAAGCTCCTTGTTGTTCATGGGTCTGTCAAGCTGCATGTACAGGTTCAGACGGGAGGTGTTGAGGACAAAGGAGAGCATATACTCCACATCCTGTCGGGGTGATGGCAGACCCTTTTCGGTTAGGTACCTCACTGTCCAGTCAAGTACATCCTTTACAGTCCAAATCTTCTTTTTCTCCATGGCTTTCTCTTGAAAATAGGCACAAAATATATATCCTTGCAACTATCACCCATTTGGGGGAGGGCTTATGGAAAGGGAGTTTCTGAGGATTAAGAGGCTGCCTCCCTATGTCTTTGCCGTGGTGAATGATTTGAAGTATCAGGCAAGAAGAGCTGGGGAGGATATTGTAGATCTCGGTATGGGAAATCCCGATCTTCCCACGCCAAAGCACATCGTTGACAAGCTTGTTGAGGCTGCCCAGAACCCTAAGAACCATAGGTACAGCGCATCCAGAGGCATCTACAAGCTGAGAGAGGCCATAGCTAAATGGTATAAAAGGCGTTACGATGTAGATATAGATCCTGAGACAGAGGCCATTGTCACCATAGGGGCAAAGGAGGCCCTGTCACACTTAACCCTTGCGGTTATAAGACCTGGTGATGTTGCCTTGGTTCCCTCTCCAACATACCCCATACACACCTACGCTCCTATCATAGCCGGTGGCGATGTTAGGACCGTTCCCCTCTCTCCGGGAGAGGACTTCTTTGACAACATGATGCAAGCCATAAAACAGACATGGCCCATACCTGAAATTCTTATACTGAGTTTTCCCCATAATCCCACCACCACCGTGGTTGATTTGAAGTTCTTTGAAAAGGTAGTGGATTTTGCCAAGGATCACAACATATTGGTCATACACGACTTCGCTTATGCAGATTTGACCTTTGACGGTTATGTGGCGCCGAGTATACTTCAGGTTCCCGGTGCAAAGGAAGTGGCCGTTGAAATCTTTTCCATGTCCAAGAGCTACAGCATGGCAGGCTGGCGGGTGGGCTTTGTCTGTGGCAACGCCAAGGTGATAGAGGCCCTTGCCAAGCTCAAAAGTTACTACGACTACGGCATATTCCAGCCCATTCAGATAGCTTCCATTATAGCCCTCAACGGCCCTCAGGACTGCGTAAGGGAAATTGTGGATACCTATAAAAAGAGGAGGGATGTGTTGGTCAACGGACTCAACAGGATGGGCTGGAAGGTGGAAAAGCCTAAGGGAACCATGTTCGTTTGGGCAGAGATCCCCGATGAGTACAAGCACATGGGTTCCTTAGAATTTTCTCTCTTTCTTCTAAGGGAGGCTAAGGTGGCGGTTTCTCCGGGGATAGGCTTTGGCTACAACGGTGATAACTATGTTAGGTTTGCCCTTGTGGAGAACGTGCACAGGATAAGACAGGCTTTAAGAGGCCTAAAGAAGGCACTCACCTTGGGGGAGAGAAAGGTATGTGCCAGTGTGCCAAGAAACCTGTAAAGGTAGCGGTTGTTGGTATAGGTACTATAGGGACCGGAGTGCTCAAGGTCTTTGAGGAGAATTCTGCTCTTATTGAGGCGAGGGTGGGGCTTCCCGTGGAGGTTAAATGGATATGCGATGTGGACTGGAAGCGGGAAAGACCGGTTGATCTCAGTAGATACAGGAAGACTTCCGACTATAGGGAGATTCTTAAGGATCCAGAGGTGGACATAGTTGTGGAGTTGATCGGTGGTACCAAGGTGGCGGGAGATCTCATTCTTGAAGCCTTCAAAGCGAAAAAGCATGTGGTGACCGCCAACAAGGCCCTTCTTGCTGAGAGGGGAGATGAGATATTTGCCGCATGCGAGGAAGCAGGGGTTGATCTCGGATTTGAAGCCAGTGTTGCGGGGGGCATCCCTATAATAAAGGCCATTAAGGAGAGCTTGGCTGCCAACCGGATTGAGAGGATATACGGCATCATCAACGGAACGGCCAACTATGTGCTGACGAAGATGGAAGAGGAGAGGTTGAGCTTTGAGGATGCCCTGAAGAGGGCGCAGGAGAAGGGATACGCTGAGGCGGATCCCACTTTGGATGTAGAAGGGATAGATGCTGCTCATAAAGCAGCTATACTTGCATCCTTAGCTTTTGGAGGACGATTTTCCCTTTCCGATGTGTACGTTGAGGGAGTGACGAAGGTTAAGCACTTGGATGTGCTGTTTGCCAAGGACCTCGGGTACAGGATTAAGCTTTTGGCCATTATGAAGTGCCTCAACTCTGAGGTAGAGCTGAGGGTTCATCCCACCCTCATTCCTCTGGATTCGTCTCTGGCCGGGGTGAGGAGAGCCTTTAACGCCTTGAGCGTGGTGGGCAATGCGGTGGGGCATACCATGTTTTACGGAATGGGCGCCGGGATGATGCCCACTGCTTCGGCGGTGGTTGCCGATGTAGTGGATATAGCCCGAGACATAGTGGCCGGTGCTTCAAAAAGGGTGCCAGTTTTGTCCTTCAGGCGTCAGCAGAATCTAAGGGTGAAGTCTATGGACGAGATAGTCAGCAAGTACTACCTCAGATTTTCCGCTGTGGACAGACCGGGAGTTCTATCAAGAATATCGGGCATACTGGGTAGCTACGGTATCAGCATAGAGTCAGTGATCCAGAAGGGAAGGAAGGAGTCAGGGTATGTGCCTATAGTTATGACCACTCACGAAGCTCTTGAGAGCAAGATGAAAGCAGCGGTCAAGGACATTGACGCCTTGGACATCATTGGTAACCCAACAACGGTTATACGGATAGAAAACAACTTGGATTAGGACTGCCCTATCTTCAGGGGTTTCTCCTCGCCTTTTAGCAGGCGCTTAATATTGTCCTTATGTCGGTAGATTATGAAGCAGGAGATGAGGGCAGTAATGGCAGCAGGGTTAATGTCCTTTTCCATGAGGTACATCCATAGGGGCATGGAAGCAGCGGAGGTTATGGAGGCTAAAGAAACGATTCTTCTTGCAGCGAATACAACGGCGAAAACCAGCAGCGCCAAGAGAAAGGCTTTGTGATTTATGGCTAAGAAGGCCCCGGCACCCGTTGCCACTCCCTTGCCTCCGTTGAAGCCTAAAAACGGAGAAAGACAGTGTCCCACAATGGCCGCAAGGCCACACCAGATGAGAAAAGTGTGATTGGCTGGAAAGAGCCATCTTGCAACCAGCACAGGAACGGCTCCTTTGGAGATGTCAAAAATTAGGGTTAGTATTCCGGCCTTTGCACCGGCTACCCTTGCAACGTTTGTTGCCCCAATGTTCCCGCTGCCGGCACTTCTCGGATCTATTCCTTTGGTGAGCTTTGCGATGATGACTCCAAAGGGGATGGAGCCGGCAAAAAAGGCTGCAAGCAATAGAATTGCCTTCACCGGTTCACCTCTACCAGAAGGGTGTGAACCACTTCGGGGGGCAGGGCCTTGGTTTTGATACTCTTTCCTTCGGGGGTGAAAACAGCCCCGTGGGATTTTTTCGCGTATCTCAGCAGTATTCCTGCTAAGGTGTGCTCCTTGCCCTTGGTGTTCCCTATAGGTATTCCTGCCGCCAGGCCATTTTCCTCTTTCCAGGCTGAGGAAGCTTTCAGAAACTGTTTTCTTTCAGTATCGTTTCTCGCCACCACGAATATGCAGCCGTTTATCCTGAACATTCTGCCCTTTTTCAGGAGTTTCACCTCTTCAAGGGAAGGGTTGGGATGTACATCAAGCAAGGACTTTATCCTTGACGCAAAGGTGGGATCGGTCAGGAGGCATCCTCCTGCAGGGGATGGAATCTTTTTTAGAGAAAACTTCTTGGCAAGCTCAAGCTGTCTTTTCCTTCCCCGTCCCTGTATGGCTTCAAGCTTCTCTCTGTCTACCCAGCCCTCCTTCTCGGGAATACTAAGTGGGAGGTTCTTGGCACATAGGGGACGTACTATCAATCCCTCAAGGCCGCTTTCCCTTTCAATGAGGTTTAGGGTGTCCTTTCTCTGGGACATGGGCCTTTGTCCCACCACCTCTCCCGATACCACGAAACGGGCTCCTTCCTGTTTCGTGAACTCGCCGGCCTTTTTGAAGAAGAGTATCTTGCAGTCTATACAGGGGTTAAATCCCTGACCGTAGCCGTATTTTGGGTTCATAAGGACCCTGTAAAACTCATCTTGAAGGTCTACAACCACAGGGGAAATGCCGTAGCACCTTTCACATTCTTTGGGAAAGTCGGGATCTATCCTACCCGTAAACCATGTGTAAAAGTGAAGAGGAATCACTTCTATTTTTTGGGATTCAATCAATTTTATCGCCAGTATACTGTCAAGGCCTCCTGAGAAGAGAGCTACTGCTTTCATGCGCTTAGACGCTCCTCCAGATTGCTCAGCCTTCTGAAAGCTTTTATCTTGTCGGTATGTCCCATCTTAGCCTTGTTGAGAATTTCCTTGAGCATCTCAATGGTGTGTTTGTAGATTCTTATGGATACGGGATAGGGATGTCCATCTTTGCCTCCGTGGGCGAAGGAGAACCTTGCTGGATCTCTGAAGCTTACCGGTTCTCCATATATCACCTCTGAGGTGAGAGCCAGAGCCCTTAAGAAGGCGCTTCCTGCTCCTTTGGTTAGCAAAAGTTCCTCAAAGGATCTGACCTTGCTTTCGTAGGTGGAAAGCAACACGCTTTTGAAGCGCTTGGGGTTTATCTGGTCTGAGCCTATGTAGTGATGCCTTGGTAGTTTTAGAACAAGTTCCATCTCTGCCAAAGCCTTTTCCCCTTCCCGTGCAAGTTCTACCATAGCCTGGCGGTTGCCTTCCGCTTCTGAGGCAACAAGATTCAGCACCTTTCCTTTCTGGTTGCAACATACTGCGTGGTGGGGATCGCTTGTGAAGTTGGTCCCTTCTCTTCCCAGCCAATGGTAGCGCCGTGCCATGGCTGTATTTTCGTTCATGCCCTGCTGTATCACACACCAGTGGCCGTCTTTTGTGAAAAAGATGGTGTGGTGGTAAAGCATGTATCCGTCCTGAAGGGCATTATTGTCAACCTTTGCTGTGAGCCTGCTTGCCCTTTTTATTTCACGGCCCTTTTCAATACCTACTTCGTCGCACTTTCTGTCTATTTCCTCAAGGGTTTTTAAAGCTGTCTTGCCTTTGCCTCCTGCAACAAAGATTCCCAGTTCTTTCTCCCTTTCCTTTAAGGCTTCCTTCAATGCTCCCGTGGTAGTTGTGGTGAGGCCACTTGAGTGCCAGTCAAAGCCCAATAGGCACCCCAGAGATTGAAACCAGAATGGATCTGCAAGCCTCTGTATTACCTTGGCTGATCCCCACTCGTAAACCATAACCTCCAGTATTTCACCGGCAAGCTCCCTCATTTTTTCAAATAACCAGCGGGGAGCCTTGCCGGTGTGAAGGGGTAGATCTGCCCGTCCCGTTCGGTTCATGCTTTTACTTCAGGACCTCCTTGCCAGGATAAAAGGCAACTTCGTCAAGCTCCTCTTCAATTCTCAAAAGCTGATTGTACTTGCAAATCCTGTCAGTTCTGCAAACAGAGCCTGTTTTTATGAGACCTGCGTTAACGGCCACGGAAAGATCTGCTATAGTAGTGTCCTCGGTTTCTCCTGAGCGGTGGGATATGATCACCTTATACCCTGCCCTCGTGGCAAGCTCTACAGCTTCTAAGGTTTCCGTTAGAGTTCCTATCTGGTTGAGCTTGATAAGCACTGCGTTGGCAACCTTGTTTTCTATGCCCTTTTTGATGTACTTGACGTTTGTAACGAAAATATCATCTCCCACAAGGAGCACTTTCTCTCCCAGGGCGTCGGTAAGCTCTTTCCAGCCTTTCCAGTCGTTTTCTGCCAGTCCATCCTCAATAGAGACGATGGGGTATTCTTCCACCATCTTCTCGTACCACTGTATCATTTCAGCCGAGGATAGCTTTTTGCCCTCAAAGGAGTATCTGCCGTCTTCGTAAAAGCTGCTGGATGCGGCGTCTATGGCTAAGGCAATGTCTTCCTTGAGCTTGTAGCCAGCCTTTTCAATGGCTTCAACCAGAAGATCCAGAGCTTCTCTGTTGCTTTTAAGGTCAGGGGCAAACCCTCCTTCATCACCTACGTTGGTGCTATAACCCTTTTCCTTTAGCACTTTCTTTAGGGTGTGGAAAACTTCGGATCCCATCCTCAAGGCTTCTGAGAAGCTTTCGGCCCCCCATGGGAAAAGCATAAACTCCTGTATATCTACGTTGTTATCCGCATGAACCCCTCCGTTGAGAACGTTCATCATTGGTACTGGAAGGGTTTTGGCGTTTGTTCCACCAATGTACCTGTACAGTGGAAGCCCCAGTTCGTTGGCGGCGGCCTTTGCCACTGCTAAAGAGACCCCCAGAATGGCATTTGCTCCGAGTCGGGACTTGTTTTCTGTGCCGTCCAGTTCAATCAGGAATTTGTCTATAAGGGCTTGATCAAAGGGGTCCATTCCAATGAGCTCGGGGGCTATGATCTCGTTCACGTTGTCCACAGCCCTTCTGACCCCTTTGCCCAAGAATCTCTTGGGATCCTGATCTCTCAATTCCAGGGCTTCCCTTTCTCCTGTAGAGGCACCAGACGGCACTGCTGCCCTTCCCCATGCACCGCTTTCCAAGTAAACCTCAACCTCAACGGTGGGATTTCCCCTTGAGTCTAAGATTTCTCTCGCCCATACATCCACTATTTCGGACATCTTTGTGCACCTCCCTTTAATCTATGTTGTATTCCTTCCATCTTCTGGTTACCAGTTCAACTACATCTTTGCTCATTTCAATGTCGGGAGGCCACTCCCTTGTGTAGCCCTCTTCAGGCCATTTCTTCGTGGCGTCAATACCCATCTTGCCGCCAAAGTTGGGAAGGGTGGAAGCGTGGTTCAGCACATCCACAGGTCCTGTCTGGACAACGACGTCCCTGGCTGGATCAACGTTATTGCCTATTCTCCAAAGAACCTCTTTAAGGTCATGGACGTTCACCCATTCATCTACCACCACCACAAACTTGGTAAACATCATCTGCCCCAAGCCCCATACGGCATTTATCACCTTGCGGGCGTGCCCGGGAAACTGCTTCTTTATGGAGATGATAGCCACGTTGTGGAATACTCCTTCAATAGGTAGATTCATATCCACTATCTCTGGCAAGGTTTTCTTTATCAAAGGCAGAAAGATGCGCTCAGTTGCTTTTCCCAAATAGCAATCTTCCATTGGGGGTTTTCCAACAATGGTGGATGGGTATATGGCGTCATTCCTCATGGTTATGCAGGTAACGTGAAAGACAGGATAGAGATCCTCCATGGAGTAGTATCCCGTGTGATCTCCGAAGGGTCCTTCTATTCTTCTCTTTCCCGCTTTGACGTATCCTTCCAGCACTATCTCTGCGTTGGCGGGCACTTCTATATTAACAGTTTCTGCCTTCACCATCTCAACGGGCCTTCCTCTCAAGAATCCTGCAAAGAGCATCTCGTCTATGTCTGGGGGAAGAGGTGCGGTAGCTGAGTAGATAACAGCGGGATCACACCCCAAAGCCACAGCTACAGGAAGATCCTTTCCCATCTGCTCAGCCTTTTTAAAGTGCCTTGCTCCATCTTTGTGGATATGCCAGTGCATACCGGTGGTCTTTTTGTCAAACACCTGCATCCGGTACATGCCACAGTTTCTCTCACCCGTTTCGGGGTCCTTGGTGAATACAAGGGGGAGGGTGATGAATCTTCCACCGTCCAAGGGCCAACACTTCATAATGGGGGGCTTGAAGAGATCAACCTTGTTTCCTTTGAGGATGATCTCCTTGCATTTGGCTTTAGAAACCGTTTTGGGGAAGAAGTCTGCAAGCTTTTTCAGTTTGGGGAGCATCTTGAGTTTTTGGATGAAGGTGGTGGGCACCTCAGGCTCAATCAGCTCTTTTACCCTTTCGGCGATATCATCAAAGCTTTCTGCGCCTAAGGCAAAGCAGGTTCTCTCGTAGGTTCCGAAAAGATTTATCACCAGAGGTATGTTTGATCCCTTTACCCTTTCAAAAAGAAGGGCTGGTCCGCCTTTTTTAATCACCCGGTCTGCTATTTCTGTTATCTCAAGCTCTGGATCCACCTCTACTTTCACTCTTTTTAGCTCTCCCCTTTTTTCAAGCTCTTCAACGTAGTGGTGGAGATCCCTGAAGGCCATTCATGCCCCCTTCTTAACAGCCTTGTAGCAGTAGCATATGCCAAAGGTGTAAGGCTCCATCAGCACGCTTTCAAAGCCGGATTTGAGGATTTCTCTGGCAAACTGGCTGGGCTTTGGGAAACGGGCCACGGAACGGGGAAGATAGCTGTAGGCTTCCCTGTCTCCGGATATGAGCCAGCCAAGAATGGGCAGAATGAGGTTGAAGTAAAGCTCATAAACAAAACCAAATATACCTTTGGGCTTGGAGAACTCAAGGATTACCAATGTTCCTTTGGGTTTTAGCACCCTGTGAAACTCAGAAAGGGTCCTTCCCCTATCCTCCACGTTTCTTATCCCAAAAGCTATGGTTATTCCATCAACGCTTGCATCTGGAAAGGGGAGATTCTCTCCTTCCCCTGCTGTGAGAAAGAGGATCTTGCCCTTCTTCAGCATCTTTTCTTTGGCCACCTTTAGCATGTTGAGAGCGGGGTCAAGTCCAAAAACCTTGGCTTCTGACTTCTGCCTCAGTATTTCAAAGGCTACATCCGCTGTTCCTGTGGCTACATCAAGAAATACTTCCCCTCCTTCCTCTAAGAGCCTTTCTACTGCTCTCTTGCGCCACAGTATGTCCTGTCCCGCACTGAGGAGATGGTTTAGGAGATCGTACCATCTGGATATGCGGTTGAACATGTGGCGGGTTTTCATATCTCCTTCCAGACAGGTTCCCTTTTCTCTAAGAAGGCTCTTATCCCCTCCTTTGCATCTTCTGAAGAGCTGTTGAGGGAAATCACCTCAGTAGCGTAGTTGAGGGCTTGAAAGTCTTCCATGTTGATCTGTTGATAGAACATTCTCTTGCCAATACCCAAAGTGACTATGCTGTACTGAGCTATCTTTTCGGCAAGCTCCATGGTTACCTCTTCAAGCTTGCCTTTGGGAGCAACCCTGTTGATGAGTCCCCATTTGTAGGCGGTTTCTGCGTCTACAAAGTCTCCCGTAAAAAGCATTTCAAAGGCGTGCTTCCGGTTGATGGCTCTACTTACAAATACAGCAGGGGTTGAGCAGAATAAACCTATTTTTACCCCAGGAGTTTGGAAGAGGGTGCCTTCTTCAGCAACTGCCATATCGCATGCGGCCACCAGTTGACAGCCAGCGGCTGTAGCTACACCGTGCACGGAAGCTATAACGGGTTGAGGGATCTCTCTTATAGCCTTCATCATTTCCATGCACTTTTGGAAAACATCCAAAACGTTTAATGGGTAATCGTCCATGACTTCCCTGAGATCGTGGCCTGAAGAGAAAACCTTCCCTGCGCCCTTTATGATGACAACCCTCACCTTTTTTTCCCTGCCAATTTCAAGGAGCCTTTCCCTCAGTTCAATCAGGAGCTTTTTGGCGAGGGCGTTTCTCTTCTCCGGGTTGTTTAAAGTTACAACACCGATTTTTCCCCTTTCTTCATACAAAACAAGACTCATCTTTGCCCTCCAGAAGATTTTTTAAATTTCTATGCCCAGCCACTTTCTTGCTGCAATTCCTACGAGAAAGGATATAAAGGCAACTCCCATGCTGATAGCCAACATTTCGGTGAAGGCGTTCCTGAAGTCTTCGTCTTTGACCACCGCCATGAAGAAGGTGAACAGATATATGATTCCAACGGCTCCTGCCAGACTGAAGATAAGGGCTAAAATGTAGTGTCCAAACACGAAGAAGGGCCATACAAGGACAATTACTGCAAGGATGTAGGCAATTCCCGTATATATTGAGGCCTTGAGGGGATCTTTCTCCTTATCTCCCTCTGATTTCTGGGATAGGTACTCTGAAGCGCTCATGGAAAGGCTTGCAGCAACTCCCATTATGAGGCCAGCCAACCCTATGACTTTACTGTTTTGAAGGGCAAAGGTGAAGCCTGCCAGAGAACCGGTAAGCTCCACCAAAGCGTCGTTAAGTCCCAGCACCATGGATCCTACATATTTTAGTTTTTCCTCCTCTATCATCTGTACTAACATTTCTTCGTGAGACATTTCGTCTCTTAGTATTTCCTCAGCTATGGGCAGATCTTTTGCGAGTCTTTCGTAAGCTTTTTCTGCTCCTTCTTCTCCTGCCTCCATCAGCTTAATGGCAAAGGTGATGCCGAAAATAATGGAAAGAGCAATGTAGAAGAAGATCTTGAATTTATTGGGCTTCACATCTTCGTTGGTGAGTTCCTTCCACTTGTTGTAGTGGGCAAGCTCATCTTCTGCTATTCTTTCAAGCACCTCTTTGTTCTTGCCCTTGGCCCTTTTGGCTAAGAATCTGTATATGTGGTACTCCGTGATCTCATTTTCCTGAAACTTTAAAATAAGATCTCTTGTAGATGTATCCATGGTGATCCTCCCAGTGGGTTTGAAGCTTAGATTTCCTTGAAAAGCTCAGAGTGTCAAGGCTTGTTTGGGCATGCGTTGAAGGATGGTACCTAAACGTTCACCGGATTGGCAGTGTTGCTTATAAAACTGGACTGTATCTTTCAAGAGCTTGAGGACTTCTTCTTCTGAGGTGAACTCTGCAGTTACAGAGGCGAGCCTGGGCCTTCTGCCCAGCTTGCCTCCTATAAGGACCCTGTATCCCTTCTGTTCAATGGAAAGGGCGCCTGTGGGGCAGGCTTT
>WGAU01000139.1 GCA_015494645.1 Aquificota bacterium | reverse complement strand
GGCTACAAAGATGGAAATGTCATTCAAGCTTTTTGTATCTGGATCCCTCAGCTTGCCCCAGTAGGCATCTATGAATACTGCTACCCAGTCGGACTTGAGAGGTTGTCTTTTGAAAACATCAAGCTTCTCTTTTATCATGTCCATGATGTCCTCTATGGACTCTTTTGAATAGGGAAGGTTGAGTTTTTTCAGGGTTCTTTGCATTTGAGCAGCATATCATCCATTCCAGAGTTTGTACATTGCGCATTGAGAAATCTATGTTTGTTTTTATAAATACGTACAATGAGTTTTATATCATGATTTGCTTATATTACAGTAACTTAATTTGACAAATACTGTATTAATATATTATGCAAGTATCTGAGCAGTATTTTGTAGGGGGTGGGATATGTTTCTGTTTATCGTTTCAATAGTAATGTTAATATTTACCCAGCCGATATCGGCAGGTGGATGGTCTGGTAAAGTGGTTGATTTGAGAAACGGTAAGCCTTTGGCCAATGTTGAAGTTTGCGCTGGGATTGTTGGTAGGGTAGATTATGGTGAGTGTAAGAAAACTGGAACGGATGGCAGCTTTGTAGTTAATTACCCTCCTGGAGAAACTCCAAATGACACAGTGCTTTATGTGAATCCGATGGGTAGTTACGGACATGCATACCTACCTACAAAGCTTTGTGGACCTCCTAACAATGTTTTAGTCAAGCTTGTGCCGGCTAAGGTGTTTATCAAGGGAAGAGTTGTGGATAAGATTACAAAAGCACCTTTGAGTGGAGCCCGTGTGTATTACTCTTCTGCTGGGGAAGTAACTACTGATAATACGGGATTTTTCCAGTTTGAGAAAGAAGGATTAGGGGTTTACAAACTTTCGTCTAGCGGGTTATTCCCTATGGGATATGAAGGTGTCTCACAGGAGTATATTTGCCCAGATGCTGAACCTGAACAGTATGAAACTCAGGAATTTTTTGTGTCATTTGATGACTATAAAAGATTAGCCGTGGCTAATATACCAATTAAGAGCTCTTATGATGATACTATTTTCACCTACTGTGAGGTGGAACTTGCTCCGGTTGGTTCTTCTGAGGATTCTGATTATAATTGTAGAATAATAGAAAATGGGGAAGTTCCTGAGGAGCCTGAAGTTGCTGTGGTAGATACTGATGGCGATGGTGTTATAGATTCGTGGGATGAGTGTCCCAATACTCCTTCAGGCACTCCGGTATTTTCAAATGGGTGTCCGGCAGAAATTAACTGTGTTGTTACTTTTAATCATAACACTTTGACTTTGGACATTCCTTGTCTTTTTTTGAATGGAAGGATTTATAGAGTAAAAATGAAACTCATAAGTATAAATCCTATACTTTTCGGAATCTCCAGTGTTGAATGATTCAGAAGCTATAATAACATTTATGGGAGAAGCTGTTGAAGAAGCCAAGAAGGCTTTCAAGAAGGGAGAAGTTCCTGTAGGGGCAGTAGTGGTATCTCCAGAAGGTATAACTATTGGGAAAGGACACAATTTGAAGGAATATTTGAAGGATCCGTGTGCCCATGCGGAGATTTTGGCGATTAGAGAAGCTGCCAAGAGGATAGGTGACTGGAGATTGAACGGATGTGCTTTATTTGTCACTTTGGAGCCTTGTCTCATGTGCTGTGGTGCTATAATTCAGGCAAGGGTGTCTTATTTATTCTATGGGGCAAGAGATCCTAAGTTCGGGGCAGTTGAAAGTGTTATAAACAGTTTGTCTATGAATTGGAATCACAAAGTGCAAGTTTGTGGAGGTATTGAAGAGGAAAGGTGCCGTCGATTGCTACAAGATTTTTTCAAAAGGCTCCGCGGACGTCAGTAGATTTTTACTATTTGGTACAGAGTTGTCCTTTGAGCAGGGGTGAAACCGGCGTCTTTTATGAGTCTTAGTATTTCGTTAAGCTGCATTCTGTAGGATACTCCTGCTGCCTTTACTACATTCTCCTCTATCATAAGGGACCCGAAGTCGTTGGCTCCAAAAAATAGGCTTATCTGAGCCAGATTTCCTCCCTGCGTTACCCATGAGGCCTGTAAGTTGGGGATGTTGTCAAGAAAGATTCTGGCGACAGAAAGTATACGCAAATACCTTGCACTTGTAGACTTTTCTATCCATGAGAGCTTGGTGTTCTTGGGCTGGAAGGCCCAAGGTATGAAAGCGGTGAAGCCACCGGTTTTGTCCTGCAGGTCTCTTAATCTTGAAAGGTGCTCTACAATGTCTGTGTCTTCTTCAAGGTGTCCAAACATCATGGTTGCGGAGGATTTGAGACCTATTTCATGTGCTTTTTCCATTACATGGAACCACTCATCCACGGTGCACTTGTTAGGTGATACTTTGTCTCTTACCCTTTGGCTAAGTATCTCTGCTCCTCCACCGGGTATGGAAGCCAGCCCGGATCCTTTCAACCTGATAAGTGCTTCTTCAATGCTGAGGTTTGAGTTTCGCGCGTAAAAGACTATCTCGGGTGCGGAGAGTCCGTGTATGTGCATCTGTGGGAACCAGCTTTTTATCTTGCGAAACATATTGCACAGCCATTCTATGTTGAGGTTAGGATGAAGTCCTCCTTGTATCAGTATGGATGTAGCTCCAAGGCTCAGCGCTTCGGAGATTTTTCTTTTTAAGGTTTCGTCGTCTATTACATACGCATCAGGATCAGATTCATCTCTGCAAAAAGCACAGAATTTGCACTTGCTAACACAAACGTTAGTATAGTTTATGTTTCTGTCTATTAAGAAAGTGACCACATTGTTGGGATGGATTCTTTTTCTTACCTCAAAGGCTAATCTGCCGAGGTGCAGTAACGGCGCTTCCTTTAAAAGAAGCAAGGCTTCTTCTTCGGATATGCGTTTATAAGATTTTATTTTTTCTTCAACAGCTTGCAAAGACAAGTTCAGGTTCCTCCTCAAGCAGAGAGATTTCTTTCATCTTTTTGTAGTAAAGCTTTAGTCCTTCAATAAATCTATCGTTCAAGTCAAAGTGTAGCACTTTAAGGTACTCTAAACACTCTTTTTCAGTAAGACCCAGTTCCTTTGCTTTCTCCTGAGCTATATCTTTAAAATACATTTTGGTAATTTTTTTGGATTCAAGAAGGGTTTTCCACGTGTCAATTACCAGTTCTTTTTTTCTAATATAGATTTCTCTTCTAACACACCATAAAGCGAAGACAAAGGGAGTGTTGAATAGTTTCTTCCACATATGGGCGAGATCGTAAACGTGGCTGTATCTGTTATGGGCAAGCATCCTTAAGGCATCGTCTCCAATAAGAAGCAGTCCCCATGCATCGTTTTGTGGAACACCGTTTTCGGTACTAAATTCTTCAATGAGGGGTTTTATACCCATCTTTTTGAAAAAGAAGATCATGAGGTTTTTGGATGTAAAGGATGCCTTTGTAAGATATACCTTTTTGCCGGTAAGTTCCTCAATAGGAGCCTTTGAAAAAAACAGAACGCTTCTTACTTCGTTGTCCGCTCCAATACACAGCTTTGGGAGTATTAAGTATTTTCTGTAATGGAGGGCATACTCGTAAGCAGAAACCACAGCCATATCTATTTTATCCTCGCTCAACATACGATTTAGAATAGAAGGAATGCCTCTCACTACTTCTACATGGGGGGGAAGCTTAACCAAACCCTTTTCTATAGCGTAGTACACAGGAAGGGTGTTAAGGTAGGATATGATGCCGAGTCTAAGCATGTACCTTCACCACGTTGTAGAGGGCATCCCTTTCCACAGGAATCTTGCCTGCATCTTTGATAAGTTTTATCAATCGCTTTTTGCTCAAACCCTGAGGAGACGAAGCACCTGCAGCGTGGGTTATTTTCTCTTCATAGACTGTGCCTTCCATGTCTGTAGCTCCAAAGTTCAACGCTACCTGAGCGATTCCTTCCCCTAACATAACCCAGTAGGCTTTTATATGAGGAACGTTGTTGAGGATGAGTCTTGAGACCGCTATTGTTTTTAACATATCCACTCCAGTGGTAAAGTTCACGTTGACATTGGTATTTTGGGGATGGAATGGAAGAGGGATAAAAGCCTGAAAGCCACCAGTCTCTTCCTGTAGTTCTCTGAGCTTTAACAGATGATCTATCCTATCCTCAATGCTTTCCACATGTCCGAAAAGCATAGTGCAGTTGCTCTTTATACCCAACCTGTGGGCTGTTTTGTGTATTTCAAGCCATCTTTTCCAAGATGTCTTTTCGGGGCATAACTGGGACCTCACTCTATCGTTGAGGATCTCTGCCCCTCCACCAGGCATGGAATCCAACCCGGCCTCTTTGAGCTTATTCAATACTTCCTCTATTGAGAGCCCCGATATTTTAGAAAAGTGCTCTATCTCTACGGCAGTGTAGGCTTTTACATGGACGTGAGGAAACTTATCCTTCAGCTTCTTGACAATCTCAACATAGTGCCCAAAGTCCCAGTCGGGATGCAATCCGCTTACAACATGGAACTCCCTTGCCCCATCTTCAACAGCCCTACGGGCTTTCTCCTCAATCTCTCTCAAGGTGTATTCGTAGCCTCCCTTTTCCCCTTTGCTTTTGGAAAAGGCACAGAACTTGCACCTGTTGACACAGTAATTGGTAGGGTTGATGTGCCTGTTTACTACAAAGTACACCCTACCTTGGTGAAGTTTCGTGGCGTATTTGTCAGCTACGTGTCCTAACCCTAATAGATCTTGTGTTCTGTACAGTCTAATACCTTCCTCAAATGAAAGGGTTTCTCCCGATTCCACTTTTTCAAGAGCGTATAAGAGAAATTTGTCCTCTACCGTCATTCTAACTTCCTGAGTTTCGCTATAAAAAATCCTCCGACATCATTTTTGTGAGGATAGATCCTTACACAGTTTTTCACCATAGGATGGAAGCTTTTTCCCTTCCATTCCATCACAGGATTACTGAAGTGCACTCCCTCAAGCTCAACGGGTTCCGTGGTTACATGATAGCGTTCCAACAGATAGGAGACTACCCATTCGTTTTCCTCAGGGGCAAATGTGCATGTGGAGTAAATAATAACACCTTTAGGTTTTGCCGCTTTGTAGGCTGACACAAGGAGCATTTTTTGGGTCTCGGCAAGTTTCTCGTATATCCAAGACCTCCAGTTGAGGATGGCTTTGTAGCTTTTTCTTATGGTTCCTTCTGCGGAACAAGGCGCGTCTAAAAGTACCATATCAAAAGTGTTGGGGGCGAGTCTACCAAACCTCCTGCCGTCCATTTGGGTTACCAACACATTGGCAACTCCCATCCTTTCTAAATTGTTGGTGAGGGCTTTTAACCTTTTGACGCTCACATCGTTGGCGACAATGATTCCTCGGTTGTTCATGAGCTGTGCCAACTGTGTGGTTTTTGATCCAGGGGCTGCTGCCATATCCAATACCTTCATGGTGGAATCGGGACTCATTATCTGTGGAGGCATCATGGAGGATGCTTCCTGTATGTAAAAGAGGCCTGCAAAATGTTCCCACATATTGCCCAAACTTTCCTCTGAAGCTTCCACCCAAAATCCCCATTTACACCAAGGAACGGGTTGAAGCCCTATTCCCCTTTCTTCAAAGATCCTCATAAACTCTGATACATCAATCTTAAGGGTATTTACCCTAATGCTTTCCCTGATGGGAGTGGATATAGCCTCTAAAAATTCTTCAAGTTCGTCTTGGAAGATTTCCTTCCACCTGTTGAGCAGTTCTTCCGGAATCTTTACCTCAACCATGGATTCATGATATTTACTAAAGCCCACAAAAAATCAACTTGATCGGAGGATGACTTGATAAAGGTCAGATTTGCACCAAGTCCAACGGGACATCTGCACATAGGAGGAGCAAGAACAGCCATATTCAATTGGTTGTTTGCAAGACACCACAGCGGTAGATTCGTTCTGAGAATAGAAGACACCGATAAAACCCGTTCCACAGAAGAATCTATACAGGAAATTATTGAAGCCATGAAATGGTTGGGACTGGACTGGGACGAGGGACCCTACAGGCAGACAGAGCGGTTTGACATATATAAAAAGGAGGCAGAAAGGCTTATAGCCGAGGGAAAAGCCTATTATTGCTGGTGCACGCCAGAGGAGCTGGAAGCCATAAGGGAAGAAAGCAAGGGGAAATTTGGCATCCCCAAATACGATGGAAGATGCAGGAGCCGTAGGGAACCAAGAGAGGGGGTAAATCCTGTAATACGATTCAAAGCGAGAACAGAAGGAGAAACTGTTTTTAAGGATCTCATAAAAGGGGAAATACGCTACCCCAACAGTCAGCTTGACGATTTCATTATCATGCGTTCCGACGGAACGCCCACGTATAATTTCGTTGTGGTGGTTGACGATGCACTTATGGGCATAACCCACGTGATAAGGGGAGATGACCATTTGAACAACACTCCAAAACAGATACAGCTCTACGAAGCCCTTGGGTACGATGTTCCCCAGTTTGCCCACGTGCCCATGATACTTGGCCCCGACAAGACAAAGCTGAGCAAAAGACACGGTGCCGTAAGCGTTCTTGCCTACCGCGAGGAGGGATATCTGCCTGAGGCGCTTTTCAACTTTTTGGTAAGACTTGGGTGGTCTCACGGTGATAAGGAGATCTTCAGCAAAGAGGAGCTTATAGAACTGTTTGATTTAAAGGATGTGGGCAAGTCTCCTGCTGTGTTCAACCCAGACAAGCTCCTGTGGTTAAACCATCACTACATAAAGACGTATCCAGTGGAGAAGCTTGCAGAGCTCCTCAAGGAGTTCTTGGTCAAAGAGGGCATAGTTGATACTTCAGCAGAGCTTGATCCGGAGTGGCTGAAGGAGGTGGTGATAGCCTTTAGAGAGAGGGCAAAGACACTAAAAGAGATGGCTCATCAGTGTGAGTTTCTATTCAAAGCTCCGGAAAAATACGATGAAAAAGGGACAAAGAAGTTTTTCAAGCCTGAAACTGCCATATACCTTGAGGCTATTGCCGAAGAGATTGAGAATACTTCTGAGTTTACAAAGGAAGCTATAGACAAAATATTCAACAATGTACTTGAAAGATTTAACATAAAGCTCAAAGCTGTTGCTCAACCGGTAAGAATTGCCATTACAGGAAGAACAGTAAGTCCGGGATTACACGAGATACTGCTTCTTGTAGGCAAAGAAGAAGCGGCAAAAAGAATAAGGAGGGCAGCTCAGTATATAAAAAACTTATAAGGGAGGGCGAAGATGGATTTTTGGGAGGTCATCAGAACAAGAAGAAGCATTAGGAAGTTTAAACCGGATCCTGTTAGTGACGAGCAGATAGAAAAGATCCTTGAGGCGGTGAAATGGTCTCCTTCCTGGGCTAATACCCAATGTTGGGAAATTGTGGTGGTGAAAGATCCGGAAATCAAAAAGCAGCTTCAGGAAACACTTCCTCCAAACAATCCCGCATACAAAGCCTGCGGTCAGGCTCCAGTTCTTTTGGTGGGGGTGGCAAAGAGGAACACTTCCGGTTTTTACAAGGGTAAAGTTACCACCGACAAGGGAGACTGGTATATGTTTGATATGGGAATTGCATTGGAACACGCTGTTCTTGCAGCGTGGGCACTTGGGTTGGGAACAGTGCATGTGGGACTATTTGATCACAAAAAGGCAGCAGAAATCTTAAACGTCCCCGAGGGATACGAGGTTGTGGAGATCGTACCCGTAGGCTATCCCGATCAGAATCCCCCTGCTCCAAAGAGGAGGGAAATCAATGAATTTGCTCATTTAAACAAATTTGGCAATCCTTGGGGTAAATAGGACATGTTTGCAAGGTGGAAAGACGTACCGGTTAAAGAACCTGTAAAAGGCGTAAAAATGAGGGTCATCACTGCAGAAAAGGTGCAGATGGTGCTTTTTGATATAGATCCCGGCTGCGAAATACCAGAGCATTCCCATCCCCACGAACAGATGGGAACTGTGCTGGAAGGAAAGATACTTTTAAGGATAAACGGTGAGGAAAAGATCCTTGAAAGGGGAGATGCCTACATAGCTCCTTCCAATGTCCTCCATGGGGCTAAGGCTTTGGACAAGGGAGCTGTAGTTCTTGATGTGTTTTCTCCTCCCAGAGAAGAATACAGGTAGGAGGAAGCCTAATGATAAAAGCCAATTACATTTGGTTTAACGGAAAGCTGGTGAAATGGGAAGAAGCGACTGTGCATGTGCTTACCCATACTCTCCATTATGGATTGGGAGTTTTTGAAGGGGTAAGATGCTACAACACCGAAAAGGGACCGGCCGTTTTCCGCCATCACGAGCATATAGAAAGGCTGTTTAAATCCGCTCATATAGTTTACATGAAGATTCCCTACACTATGGAGGAAATAAGACAGGCAACTTTTGAAACCATTAAGGCAAACGACCTTAAAGAATGTTACATCAGACCCATTGTGTTCTACGGCACGGGGGCCATGGGCCTTTATCCACTGAAAAATGAGGTTAACGTAGCCATAATATGCTGGGAATGGGGCGCTTATCTGGGAGACGAAGGTCTCAAGAAGGGGATACGCTGCAAGATATCTTCCTTTAACAGGCATCATGTGAATGTGTCTATGACCAAAGCGAAGATATGCGGAAACTATGTGAATTCCCAGTTGGCCAAGATAGAGGCCATTGAAGACGGCTACGACGAAGCTTTGATGCTTGATGTGGACGGAACGGTGGCGGAGGGATCTGGAGAAAACATATTCGTCATCAGAAAAGGCATAATAAAAACTCCTCCAGCCATGGGGATCCTTGAGGGTATAACGAGAGACAGTGTCATCACCATAGCACGGGATCTGGGGCTTGAGGTGAAAGAAGAACGCATAACCAGGGACGAAATATACATAGCCGATGAGATGTTCTTGTGTGGTACCGCTGCTGAAATAACTCCGGTGAGGGAAGTGGACAGAAGAACCATAGGCGATGGTAAGCCCGGTCCCATAACGAGGAAATTACAAGAGGTCTTCTTCAAAG
>WGAU01000138.1 GCA_015494645.1 Aquificota bacterium | reverse complement strand
TTGTGGATGCCTTCTTCATAGGAGAATGGGATACAGGATTAAAAAACATTTTGGAAGATTTAGCCAAGATCAGAGGGAGAGGAGAAAGGCTCGCAGCTCTCGCAGAAAGCCCGCACATATACGTTCCAGGCATGAACAGAGGAGCTACCAAAAGGTTTGAATCCCCAAGCACATACCCTGACCCGCCTATAGTCCCGCTCATAGATATTCCCCACAACAGGATAACCATAGAGATAGCCAGAGGATGTTCCCGCGGATGCAGGTTCTGCCATGCAGGATTTATCTACAGGCCGATGCGGGAAAGAAGCGTAGATGAAATAGTCAAAATACTCATTGAAAGCGTAAAAAACAGCGGTTTTGAAGAAGTTTCCCTCCTATCCCTCAGCGCCACCGACTACTCCCAGATGGAAGAGCTCATGCTTATATTGAGCAAGATAGCCTCAGAAAGCATGATCTCCCTATCCTTGCCTTCTTTTCGGGCTGGAACACTAACCCCACGTATCATAAACGCCATAAAAAAGGTGAGAAAAACAGGATTCACCATCGCTCCAGAAGCGGGAAGCCAGAGGCTAAGAAACGTGATCAATAAACAAATAACCGAAGATGAGATCTTAGAAACGGTGGAAAAGGCCACCTATGCTGGCTGGCAAACCTTAAAGCTCTATTTTATGATAGGCCTTCCCACCGAAACCCAAGAGGACATTGAAGCCATAGGGAACCTTATCGGCAAAATACTCAAAGAAACCAAAAGACTCAAAAGACGACCAAAGGTAAACATCACCGTTTCTCCTTTTGTACCTAAACCCCACACTCCCTTCCAGTGGGAAGGGCAAAGTCCGCTAAAAGATCTTGAAGAAAAAATCAACTATCTAAGGGAAAGATTCAAGAAAAGCCGGGCTAAGATAAAAAACCACGACCCGCACCAAAGCACCGTTGAAGCCTTTTTGGCGCGTGGGAATGTTGAAGCGTCCAAGGTGATTTTCGCCGCCTTTGAACAAGGTGCCCTCCTTGACCAGTGGGGAGAAGAGTTCAACTACGAAGCATGGAGAAAAGCCTTTGAGACTTTCGGCATAGATCCCAACGCCCCATCTCCCCCCATGGACGAGAAACAGCCTATGCCATGGGAAATTATAGACTTTGGTATAACCAGAGAATTCCTCCTCACCGAGAGAAGAAAGGCTTTTGAGGGAAAGATAACTCCAAGCTGTACGGATAGGTGCTCTGTTTGTGGGATATGCCCCAATAGATCTAAAATAATCTTATCTCAAGCACATCACAAAGAGTATCAAAGGGTTATTCCTTTCTTCAAAAGAGAAAGAAAGGTTAGGCTGATACTGCACTTAGAAAAGAGAAAGAGCGGTATCCTAATTGGGCAGAACGATCTTGAGGGTGTGCTTCACAGGTGCATGAGAAGAGCAGGCATTCCACTGGCCTACAGCCAAGGGTTCAGCCCTAAGCCATACATATCTTTCAAAGGAGCAGTCCCCTTAGGAGTAGAATGTCCGGCAGAACCCTTTGAGGTTGGATTATGGAAAGAAATTGACCTAAAAGAAGTTTTCAATGTCAACAGATTCTTGCCCAATGGGATAAGGATTGTTTCAGTCTGCAAAACACCGAAAAATTTCAAGGGCATCGGCAAGGTCAAAGCTTGGGAAACCTATACCCTTCACATACCCAAAGAGTGGCTAAAAGAGGACTGGAAGAAAGGGATAAACTCTCACACTTACATAGAAGCTGGCCAGAACATCACCCTTTTTATGGCAGAAAAGCCCTTTCCTCTTCTGAAAGATATTCTAAAAGACCAAAGGCTCGTTCGCTGCGTAAAGGTGGTAAAAAGAACCACACTAAGCCTTTAGCATCACAAAAGTCGTGTAGCATTCAAGCCAACGGTTCTTCAAAAGGGAAAAGCCCAAACCTTTGTAAAGTTCTATTATATCGCTGTTGTCCTCCCAAGGGATTCCCGAAGCCAGCAGAAAACCTCCAGAAAGACAAGCCTCGGCTACAAAAGAAGCTATATCTCTCAAAACCTCAGGATATATATTGGCCATCACTCCGTGAAACGGTCCTTTCAAGTTTCCCTTTAACCGATTAACCGTTCCAAGCACTACTTTTATCTGGGGGGACAATCCGTTAAGTCTCACATTCTCCAAAGTGGTCTCAACAGCAGCCCTATCTATATCAACGGCCACAACCTCAGCGGCACCAAGTTTTAAAGCTGCCACGGAAAGAATCCCCGTACCACATCCCACATCCAAAAGACGCTTTCCCTTAAGATCCAACTCTTCAAGCTCTTCTAAGCAGCTCACAGTTGTCTCATGCTCTCCCGAACCAAAGGCACCTCTTTTGATAACTATATCCACTCTACCTTCATCAGGATACTCCACCCCAGGCCGTATCACCCTAAGTCTTTTCCCTATTCTCAAGGGCTTGTAGCAATCCATAGTGTTCAATATACTCTCCTTGACTAAAAATGGGAATAATGGAAAACTTCAGATATGCTTAAAGAAAAGGCCTTTGCAAAGGTCAACCTGCACCTGCAGGTTACGGGAAAAAGAAAAGACGGGTACCACACTCTACAGACCATCTTCGCTAAAATATCCATCCACGACACGGTATACATAG
>WGAU01000137.1 GCA_015494645.1 Aquificota bacterium | reverse complement strand
GGAGGATGGCAGAACTTTTAGGTTATCCCGATGCTGTTTACCAGTATTCTTTGAAGTCTGCCCGTTATTCCGATGAGGCTGGAGACAGGGAAATTGCCTATATGCTTGCTTCAAGGGGAGTGTTTCCTGTGCTTGTGGATGAGATACAGCCACAGTATTTCTCGTCTCAGGAAGCTAAAAGGAGCAATTCGGGTATATTCTTTGTAAAGGCTTTGGCAAATAGGATTCCTGATACGCCTTGGGATGAGGCTTCGTGCCTCATTGCCACCTGCAACTTTCTAACCTTTGCCGCACCTTTTGAGCTTGTGGGTAGAAGGGTTTACTATCTGCCCCTTAAATACCGACTTTATAGAAACAGGGTGGAGGAGTCTGGCAAACTGGTTAAACGGCTGGATCACAGCTTTTTCACTGCCTTTGCTGCCTATATGGAGGCCTTTTTGGAAAGGGTGGAAGAAAACGAGTTTGAGGCTGA
Organism: Aquificota bacterium; assembly: GCA_015494645.1. Taxonomy (GTDB): domain Bacteria; phylum Thermosulfidibacterota; class Thermosulfidibacteria; order Thermosulfidibacterales; family Thermosulfidibacteraceae; genus Thermosulfidibacter. The sequence goes on along the minus strand of WGAU01000137.1, from coordinate 7,497 downwards.
AGAGCTGGTCAAAAGAATGAGAGAGGATTTCCTCTATCCTGCAAGAAGTATCGTTAGGGGTATGCTTGAAAGAGCGAAGATCCCCAAGCCTGAGTGGTATCCCGAGCAGAGCTTTTCCAATCTATACTACACCGAGGTTGCCAGAACCACATGGATAGGCATCGTCAAGCAGCATCCCCACCTTTTTGAGAAGAAAGAGGTGATAGACGGCGTTGAGTATTACAACGTTACCTCAGTTCTTACAGGTTATTCCAAGAATGACATAAGAAGTCTCACTGCGAAGTTGCCTTCCGGTGTTTTGCAGACATCTTCTGGAGTCTATTTGCTTCACGCTGGTGAGTTTGAGAAGTTTGTTGGGAAGCATGTTTTTGAGGAGATAAGAAGGAGAAATCTTTTTGGCGTAATAAAAAAGCTGACCGGCTGGTCGTAGAACTCGTTGAGGAGCGAGCATGAAGGTTTCCATCATTGGCTTTGGCTTGATAGGTGGCTCCATCGCTTTGAACCTCAAACTGGTCAATCCCTCTATAGAGATCGTGGGTGTGGACAGGGATGAGAGCAACTTGGACTATGCCGCAACCCATGGGTTCTGCGATGTTCCACGTGGAACAATCGGGGAGGAGGTTGCAGGATCCAATGTTGTAGTTATTGCTACCCACCTTGATGCCTTCGTTCCCGTTGCGGAAAGTTTGGTCAGGGTGCTTTCGGGTGGTGAGCTTGTTATGGATGTGGGTTCCGTTAAAGGATGGGTAGTGAATAATGTTAAGCCCATCTTTGATGAGGCAGGTATTTCATTTGTTCCAGCCCATCCCATAGCAGGCACGGAAAAAAGCGGCGCCATGAATGCAGTTAAGGGGCTTTTTGACGGTGCAAGGTGTATCCTGACTCCTTCAAGCAATTTGCCCGAGGAGGTGAAAAGGGCGAGGCTCTTCTGGGAGCTTCTCGGTTCCCGTGTGGAGATCCTTGATCCCTACGAGCACGACAGCATCTTCTCTCAGGTGAGCCATCTTCCTCACCTTATAGCCTACGCCCTTGTGGACTATGTTCTTGCAAGGGACGAAGGGGCTGCCCTCAACTATGCGGGAGGGGGCTTTAGGGACTTTACCAGAATCGCTGCAAGCTCCCCCGCCATGTGGGTGGAGATTTTTAAGAAAAATAGAGAGTTTGTCTTAAGGGATCTTGAAAGTTTTATTTCTGTGCTACAGCGCTACTTGGAGGATCTAAAAAGGAGAGACTGGGAAGCCCTTGAAAACATACTGGACAGGGTTTCTAAAGAGCGAGCCCAGATGAGGTTTTAGCTATGGACGCTGAGAGGATAAGAAAGGAAATAGAGGTTTGGTTTGCTATCTGGGGCAGTGGATCGCAAGATTATATGTTGGATTTTCTGAGACAACACATTTTCCCGTCGGCAAGGCGCAAAGATATAGTTCCAGTTTACACCAAAGTTACAAGATCAAAAGATTTTGAGACGGGATACTTTGGCGCCAGAATATCAAATTCCAAGGCCCTAAAGATACTTGCTTCTATGGATAAAGAGGAACTCGCAAGGAGGCTGAGTCTCGTTCCTCGGGATAAACAGTTAAGTGCTACGGGCAGGTTATCGCTGTTTTTAGGAAAAGAGGTGATTGGCACTTTGGGAGATCATCTGCAGCCCTATGCCGAGGAATACGCATTGGATCTTGGAGAAGGGTGTTCAGAAGAGCCAGAGGTGCTTTTGAAAATCTCTAAGGAGTGGTGGGTTCCTATAGGAGAGCAGATTCTATGGAGGACGGTGGTATTTGGTAAGCCTGACATAAGGAGCTGGTGTGCCTTCGTTTCCGATTACGGCGATTTCTGTGGTGATGAGCGCATCTGGGAGATATTTGGTCAGGCAGCTATTTTGACAGGGCGAGAGGATTGGTTGAATGTGTCTTTTGCAAAACTTTCTTCGTCTTGGAGAAGGTCTTTTTTGAGGAGCCTGTGGAACTTTTTCACAGGCAAAAGTTGGAGAGAGGATTTTTTAGATGCTCAGGAGGCTTTCAAGAAGGAGGAGAAAAGAAGAACCTTTACTCCTGAGGGACCGTTGGCTTTTGTTACTGTTTACATGCTTCTTTCCCTTAACATTCCATCCTACTTGGATGAAGCGAGAAAGCTGTGGAACAGAATAAAGAGAAATGTTCCGGAGTTTGGTGAAGACTTAGAGTTTATTAGGGAGCTGGTAAAAAGTAGGGATAGAGAGAATGTTTTTGTCTGGCATGAGATGTTTTCACGGGAAAAATTCAGCATTGGCCATGTGCTTTGCGCTTGGCGTTTTGCGCTGGACGGTTTGCAGCTTGAGGATCTATTTGAGCCGACAGAAAGGGGAACTTCTTACTATAGAAGAATGAAAGAAAAATTTCATAGGTATGCCACTGAGCTGAAAAGGCATGGATGTGTGCTGTGGGCGAGTGAAATATACGGCTTCTTGGGCGATGAAAGGGAAATCCAGAGGATAAAGATTTCTACAGGGTTGGTACCTACAGCCGTTTCAGGACAATCGGAGGATGCCTGGACTGCAAAGCTAAAGGGACTTGAGGATATTGTTAGGCTTAAAGGTGCAGAAGGCATAGGAAACAGGCGGGTGGTTTGGTTGGTTACCCCTGGCAAGTGGGGTATTAACATTGAGCCTCGGGAGCAGAGGCTTTCCGCAAATGGTGTGTGGAAGATAGGCAGAAAGCTTTCTATCCAGGGGATAAGGGAAGGAAAGTATCCTTTTGCTTCTCATAAAGACAGGCTTATAGCGAGTTATGCTCAAGAGGAGCGTTATGGTTTTGGAAGGAAGTATTACCGTTTGAAAGCAGATGCCATAGAGGTTTTGGCTGGCTATCCGTGGGTGTTTGATGGAGAAACGAAGGAGCCGGTAGAAGTTGTTAGAGATACTCCAAAAATCGTTGTGGAGGATACCGAGCAGAGCCTTAGGGTGATGCTAGAGCCTTATGTTGAGGATGCGGATACAACTGTTTTTATCCGTAAGGAAAACGGAAAATTTAGATTCTTTGTGCTGGATGATCTCTATAGAAGCTTGAGACAGGTCATAGGCAAGAAAGGTTTTGAGGTGCCTAAGGAAGGAGAAAAACAGTTGAAAGAGGTTTTGGAAGATCTATCCAGCTTAATCCCTGTCGTGGGGATGGAGTTTGACAGCGTGGAGGAGGTTAAAGCTGACGCTACACTGTATCTTGTCCTTAAGCCTTTAGGAGAAGGTTTGCTTCTCAATGTGAGGATTTTTCCCTTGGGGGAAAAGGGACCCTCTTTTGTGCCCGGTAAAGGTCAAGAGATAGTCGTTTCTCTGATAGAGGGCAAGCACTTTAAGGCCCGTAGAGACCTTTCTATGGAGAGGGAGATTTACTCAAAGGTTCACGAGAGACTTTGGGGCGTAGCTGGATTGGAGGTGCGGGACGAGGGGAGCTGGTATGCTCCTGATCTTGAAACTTCTGTCAGGTTGCTTGAGGCTGTGGAGGATTTGAAGGATGAGAAGGTAAAGATTCTCTGGCCTGAGGGCAAAAGCTTAAATATTGTTTTCGTGGATGATGATAATCTGAGTGTTCGTGTAACCAAAGGCATAGACTGGTTTGAGTTTGACGGGTCCATAAATATCTCGGAAGAGGAGAGTTTATCCATTAGCGAGGTAGTGCGAGAGATTGCTGACAAAAAGGAAAGGTTTGTGCAATTAACCGATGGCAGGATAGTTGCTTTAAAGGACAGGCTTTTCAAAAAGTTGAAGGATCTGGCTGAGCTTTCTGACATAAAAAAGAACAAAGTGCTGGTTCCTGCTTTAAGGCTCCTCGCTATGGATTCCACAGTGGATGCTGAGGAGGTGGTGTCCTTTAAGGAAAGGATAGATAAGGCTATGAATACCAATTTCCTGCCTCCGGCATCTATGAGGGATCTTTTGAGGCCCTATCAGCAGGAGGGATTTCTCTGGTTGAGAAGGTTGTATGAGGCAGGTTTTGGGGCCTGCCTTGCAGATGACATGGGATTGGGGAAGACCATTCAAAGCTTAGCGTTGCTTCTTTCGGTTGCGGAGAACGGTCCTTCTCTGGTGGTTGCTCCTGCCTCTGTAGTGCATGTGTGGGAAGAGGAGGCAGGTAGATTTGCTCCTGAGCTGGATGTGATAAACCTTGGTGTTGTTAAAGATAGAAAGGATGTGGTGGATAGAGCTACGAGCTATCAGGTGGTTGTTGCATCCTACGGTCTTCTACAGCAAAGGTGGGTTGCTGAATTATTGCAAAGCAGAGAGTGGAATGTGGTTGTGCTTGACGAGGCTCAAAACATAAAGAACTATCGCACCCTCAGGGCAAAGGCGGCTTATGGTCTTAAGGCGCGCTTTCGCCTTGCCACCACGGGAACTCCAATTGAAAACAGGCTTGAAGAGCTCTGGTCTGTCTTTAGGTTCTTGAATCCTGGGCTTTTGGGATCTTTGGATGCTTTTAGGAAAAGATTTATTGTCCCTATAGAGAGAGAAGGTGATGTTGATGCAAAGAGGAAGTTGAAAAGGCTTATAAAGCCCTTTGTTCTGCGCAGAACCAAAGCCCAGGTTCTGGATGAACTTCCTCCCAAAACGGAAAGCACAGTGTATGTTGAATTGTCTCCTAAGGAAGCGGCTGTCTATGAGGAGCTGAGGAGAGAAGCCTTGGAGGACTTGAGGGCTAATTTGCCTGAAAAACAACTGCGTTTTATAATATTGAAGCATCTAACGAGACTTAGGCTGTTTTGTTGCAGTCCTAAATTGCTGAATATGGATCTACCGGAGAGCAAGTTAAAAACGCTGGTGGATCTTGTGGAAGAGATAGTCTTGTCAGGAAACAGGGCTCTTGTCTTCAGTCAGTTTGTGAAGTTTATGGAGAGGATAAAAGCTGCATTTGAAGAAAGGGGCATAGAGTATCTGTATCTGGATGGCAGCGTTCCTGTATCTGAAAGGAACCGCAGGGTGAAAGACTTTCAAAGGGGCAAAGCGCCGGTGTTTTTGATATCCTTGAGGGCTGGGGGAACTGGGCTGAACCTAACAGCGGCGTCCTATGTGGTCCTTGCGGATCCCTGGTGGAATCCCATGGTTGAGGAGCAAGCTGCCGATAGGGTGTATAGGTTGGGACAAAAGCAGCCTGTTACCATCTACAGGTTGATTACAAAAGGAACGGTGGAAGAGAAGATCAGACTTTTGCAGGCGGAAAAGCTAAATCGTATAGAAGAAATTCTTGAAGGCACCTCTACTGCTCATGCACTTTCAGTAGATGAGCTTATGGAGCTTTTGGAGGCTTCGTAGATTACGGGTACAAAAATGAGATTGGACAGATCTTGGTTGGAGGAGCTTGAAAGGATATACCGCCAGGCGCCTATAAGTAAGACTCTGAACAGCGATATTTCTTTTGATGATGAGGGCAGGGCTCATTTTGTTTTGAGGTTCAATGCAGGAGTGTGCCACGGTTTTGGTGATATTCATGGTGGGATAATAGCTACTATGATAGACAATGCTCTTTGGTTTACCGTGGCAGCTCAGTATCCGTGGGTCTGGGTCACCACCGCGGAGTTTCACACCTATCTTGTGAAGACTCCGAATAGACAGAATCTCTACTCTGAAGGGTGGATCATGCACAAAGGGAAGCGTATAGCTGTGGCAAAAGCTGAAGTGAAAAGGGAAGACGGTGCCCTTGTGGCATATGGCACGGGAACGTTTATCGTTCTTGAGCATCTAAAGTTTGACCTTGAAGAGGCTAAAAAGAGGTTGAACGACCTTAAATCCTTTTAAGGCCGTGGGAACGTGTAGGTGTTGTGGCAAAACAGGGATTTGCGTTTCTGATGTTATAGGTTTCTGCGTTGATTGCATCAGAGGGTATCCTGAGAAAACTTTGTCAGAGATAGAGAAGCTTCATGCCAAAAGCAGAAAAAGGTTTGGCCTTCCTGCAGTTTCCCCTAAAGATGCTAATGGCTTGTCATGTGGCTTGTGTAATCAGGGATGTTTAATTCCGAAGGAGGGGGAAGGCTATTGCAAGGTCTGGGGAAATCAAGGGGGCAAACTTAAGGGAGTTACAGGGGAGGGCGCTTTTGTTTCGTGGTATCTTGATCCGTTGCCCACAAACTGTGTGGCAGCCTTTGTCTGTCCTGAAGGTGTGAGTTCCTGCAGGGGTGGTTACAACTTGGCTGTTTTTTACGAAGCATGCAACTTTAACTGTCTGTACTGTCAGAACTGGCACTACAGGAGGAATCCTTTGAAGGCTACTGTTCCTACGGATAGAATGCTCGAAGATCTTGTGGATGAGGTCAGGTGTGTATGCTTCTTCGGCGGAGATCCGGGTCCTCAAGTGATTCACGCTCTATCTTTTTGTGAGGTTGTCCTGAAAAAGAAAGATTCTCTAAGGGTATGCTGGGAGACCAATGGCTTTGAAGCCCGATGGGCTTTGGAAAAGATGATGGATTTAACCGTCGCTACAGGTGGTGTTTTAAAGGTTGATATTAAAGCCTTTTCAGGGCCTGTGTACAAGGCTCTGTGTGGTGTGGATGGGGGAGCTGTTTTTGACAACTTTCGCTTTTTGAGCGAGCTGGCTTTGTCCTCATCTGGTGGACCTTATCTTGTGGCGTCCACTCTGCTTGTGCCCGGCTATATTGATGAAAAGGAGCTTGAGGGGGTAGCGCGGTTCCTTGGAAGTATAGATCCGGAGATTCCCTGGGTACTTCTTGCCTTTCACCCGGATTTTCTGCTCGTGGATCTTCCCACTACATCTCGCTTGCATGTGTCTAAGGCCCTCGGGATAGCCGAGCAGTTTGGCCTTCGGAATGTAAGGGTAGGAAATCTGCATCTTCTAAGCGATGCTTACTGAAGTTTAATCCACAAGCTTAAACACAATGGGCACTTCCACCCAGAAAGGCACAAATGTGTTTTCCCTTTGAGCGGGAAGGAACTTCCACTTTTTTACCGCTGTCACGGCGGCTTCATCCAGCACGCGGTAGCCTGAGGATTTGGCTATCTTTACCTTAGCCACGTTGCCGTTGCGGTCCACCAAGATACGGAGCAGCACCCTGCCCTGGTATCTTCTTAGCTTTGCTATGGTAGGGTACGGGGGTTTGGGTTTTTCTATGGGAGCTGGGGGAATTAAGGGAAGGGGTTTGGTTAAGGTGCTTGGGCCTGTTGGGGTATTTTTAGAAATTTCTTTTGTGGGCTTGCTCTCATGTTTGCCTGTGGAGGAATTTAGTTTTTGTGAGCTTCCCGCTTGTGCTGTTGTTTTGCTTTTTGGTTGTGGCTGTTTTATAGCTTGTTTTGGTTTGGAATGTGCTTTTTTCTTGATTCTTTTCTTTTTTGCAGCGCTTGCCACTTTCGCAATGGGCTTTTTTGATCTTGGTTGGGGAGGGATTCTTTTTCTTTGTCTTCTGTTAGGCCTTCCCCTTGGTGCATGGGATATGATCTCTAATAACCTTACTTTGAGCACAGAAGGGCTTTTTACCACATATTTTTGTGCATTGTCCGGTAGGGTGATGAATAGAACTGCAAGG
>WGAU01000136.1 GCA_015494645.1 Aquificota bacterium | reverse complement strand
GCCCCAGCCTCCTAAGGGCCTTTGCCCCTATATCCCTCCTGTAGTGTACCTTATCCCATGTTATCTTTGACACAGCCTCATAAGCCCTCTCTATGGCCTGCTTTATATCGCTCCCCAAAGCAGTCACTCCCAAAACTCTTCCCCCATTGGTGACAAACTTACCGTCCACCTTTTTGGTTCCGGCATGAAACACCTTGACCTTTTCCATCTTGGAAACTTCATCCAACCCATGGATGATCTTCCCTTTCTCATACTTACCAGGATAACCACCTGAAGCCATAACAACACACACCGCTGCCTCAGGAGTATAATCAATCCCACAAGTCTCAACGTTCCCATCAATAGAGGCCATAATGGCATCCACAATATCCGTTTTCATCCTCATAAGTATAGGCTGGGCTTCTGGATCTCCGAATCTAACGTTAAACTCCACAACCTTAGGGTATTTATCCTCTATAACCATGAGCCCCACATACAAAACACCTTTGAAGGGAACTCCTTTGTTCTTCATACCTTTTATGGTGGGATACACGATCTCATTCATGGTCCTATCAAAAACCTCCTGACTCACCACAGGAGCAGGGGAATAGGCTCCCATCCCTCCCGTATTGGGTCCCTCATCGTTATCGTAAACAGGCTTGTGATCCTGTGAAGACGCTAAGGGTACCACTCGCTCGCCATCGCTTATCACTATGAAAGAAGCTTCCTCCCCCTTCATGAACTCTTCCACCACAACCCTGTTTCCAGCCTCGCCAAAGGCCTTTTTAACCATGATCCTATCAACAGCCGCCAGAGCCTCCTCAAGGGTTCTGCAAACGATACTTCCTTTACCAGCAGCAAGTCCATCTGCCTTCACAACAATGGGAGCACCCTTTGCCTTTATATACTTCTTCGCCTCTTCGGGATCGTCAAAAACCTCAAAGTTTGCCGTAGGAATACCAAGCTCTCTCATAAACCTCTTTGCAAAAGCCTTACTTCCTTCCAACATAGCTGCCTCTTTCGTGGGACCAAAGATAACAAGCCCCTCCCTTTGAAACTCATCAACAATTCCTTTAACCAAAGGCTCCTCCGGCCCTACTACCGTAAGATCCACCCTGTTCTTGAGGGCAAAATCCTTCAGTCCCTGTATGTCAGTGGCTGATATATTAACGCACTCCACCTTTGGCTCTTCCGCTATACCCGCATTACCCGGTGCAGCAAAGATCTTTTCCACCTTTGGACTTTGAGCTATTTTCCAAACAAGGGCATGCTCCCTTCCTCCACCTCCAACCACCAACACCTTCATTTGGACACCCCCGTTATCTCCTTAAACTTTTCTAAAGCCCTATCTATCCCCGAAGCATCCCTGCCTCCGGCCTGAGCCATATCTGGACGCCCTCCTCCACCCCCATTTACCTCCTTGGCCACAAGCTTAACTATTTGAGAAGCATTGTACCTGTCCAACAGATCCGCTGTAACTCCCACAACCATAGACACGCCCTTACCCGTTTTTGAAATCAGAAGGATAACTGCTGTCTTAAGCCTCTTCTTGAGTTGATCCACCATATCCCTCAAAGAACCCATATCCACATTGTCAAGCACGGCCCAAGCTACCTTAAGACCATCAACCTCAACCGCTTTCTCAACTATCTCATTAACGGCATCGGCCAAAGAAAAGCTTTTAGCTCTTTCAAGCTCCCTCTCAAGTTCCTTGATCCTCTTATTCAGTCTCTCAATCTTCTCTACCTCCTCTCCTTCCTTGGCTTTGAGAACCTCATCCACACCCTTAAGTATTCTTTCCTTTTCCAAGAGATACTCATAAGCTCTATCCCTGCAAACTGCCTCTATTCTTCTAACACCCGAAGAAACGGCACTTTCGCTTACAATCTTAAACATCCCAATGTTGCCAGTTCTTCCCACATGTGTACCGCCGCACAGCTCTATACTAAAATCACCGACCTTAACCACCCTAACCCTTTCTCCGTATTTCTCACCGAAGAGAGCCACAGCTCCCATGTTGAGAGCCTCATCTAACGAAGTTTCAAATTTATAAACCTCATGATCTTCCCAAATCTTTTGATTAACTAAACGCTCTATCTTTTCCTTCTCTCCATCGGAAAGGGCCTTGAAGTGGGTAAAATCAAACCTCAACCTGCCAGGAGCAACCAAAGAACCTGCCTGTTTGACATGAGGACCCAGAACCTCTCTAAGGGCCCAGTGAAGAAGGTGGGTTGCGGTATGATGAGCTTCTGTCACTCTTCTCTTAGCCGTATCTATAGAAGCCTTAACCTTATCTCCCACCCTTAAAGTACCCCTTCTAACCTTACCTTTGTGCACTAAAAGATCCGAAAGAGGCTTTTGGGTATCCAACACCTCAAAAAGGGCACCTTGAGACCTTATAACACCAACATCCCCCACCTGACCTCCAGACTCTCCGTAAAAGGGAGTTTGGTCCAAAACCACTTCTCCTTCCTCTCCCTCGGCAAGTTCCTCAACTTTCCCTCCATCCTTAAGTATAGCTTTTACCACAGCCTCTGTCTCATCGGTTTCGTATCCGAGAAATCTTACAGGACCTATCTCTTCCCTCAAAAGCTTGTAAACGGGACTTGCTCCTTCATCTCCAGTCCCCACCCAAGCAGCCCTTGCCTTTTCCCTCTGCTCCTTCATACAGGCCTCAAATCCTTCCAGATCCAAACCAAATCCTTCTTCTTCCGCCACATCCTGAACCAAATCCAGAGGAAAACCATAGGTGTCGTAGAGTCTGAAAAGATCCTTTCCATCAATCACTTTCCTACCTTCAACCTTCATACGCTCCACAATCTCATCCAACACCCTCATGCCCGCTTCCAATGTGTGGGCAAACCTTTCCTCCTCTGCTTTTGCCACCTGCGCTATGAAATCCTTCGCATCAACAAGCTCTGGGTAAACATCACCCATCACATCCACCACAACACCGCACACCTTATAGAGCAAAGGTTTCTCACACCCCAAAAGCCTGGCATATCTTGATGCTCGCCTGATAATACGTCTCAGCACGTATCCCCTTCCTTCGTTGGAAGGCAAAAGACCATCTGCCAGTAAAAAGGCAGTAGCCCTTGCATGATCCGCAAGAACCCTAATAGAAACATCAGATCTTTCGCTCTCCCCGTAAACCGCATTTGTTTCATTACAGATAAACTCTATAAGAGGCTTAAAAAGATCTGTATCAAAGTTGCTCTTGACTCCCTGGAGCACAGCAGTAATACGTTCAAGGCCCATTCCAGTATCTATGCTGGGTTTGGGAAGAGGTTCCAACCTACCGTTCTCATTTCTGTTGAACTGCATGAAGACAAGATTCCACAGCTCAAGAAACCTATCGCAATCACAGGTATCTACTCCGCAATTGGGACCACAGGCCATATCTTCTCCTTGATCAATGATTATCTCAGAACAGGGACCGCACGGACCTGTATCACCCATGGCCCAGAAATTATCCTTTTCCCCCATCCTCACTATTCTTTCAGAAGGGAAACCTACTTCCTTTGTCCACAACTCAAAAGCTTCATCATCGTCTTTGTATATGGTCACCCAAAGCCTGTCTTCGGGTAGCTTGTAAACCTCGGTCAACAGCTCCCAAGCGAAAAGTATAGCTTCCTTCTTGAAGTAATCTCCGAAGGAGAAATTACCCAGCATTTCAAAGAAGGTATGGTGTCTTGCTGTCTTCCCCACATTTTCCAAATCGTTGTGCTTCCCCCCCGCTCTCATACACTTTTGACAAGAAGTAGCCCTTGTGTAAGGCCTTTTTTCCAATCCAAGAAACACATTCTTAAACTGTACCATACCCGCATTGGTAAAAAGCAGGGTAGGATCCCCATGAGGTATCAAAGACGAGCTCTTAACCCTTGTATGTCTCTTTTTTTCAAAGAAAGAGAGAAAAGTTTCCCTAACCTCCTTTGAATGCATAGCCCACTCCCCTTTATCAGTATTGATTGTCGCTCAAAAAGCTATCCATCATATCAGCGGTGCCAACAATACCCTTAACCCTGAGCTCAAAGTCATCTCTATTGGTAGCATTTGCCAGAGCCTCTTCGTAAGTGATGAGTCCCGCCTGATATAGATCGTAAAGGGACTGATCAAAGGTCTGGGTCCCATACGCCTCCTTACCCTTTTCTATTAGAGCCCTTATTTCATCAAACTTTTCTGGATTGAGTATGCACTCTTTTATAGCTGGAGTATTGATCATAACCTCACATGCAGGAACCCTACCCCCTCCAACCTTAGCTAAGAGCCTCTGGGAAATAGTAGCCCTTAGAACAGAAGCAAGCTGGAGCCTCACACTTTCCTGCTCGTGGGGAGGATAGGCAGTAATGATTCTGTTAATTGTTTCCGGCGCATCCAAAGTGTGAAGCGTTGAAAGGACAAGATGACCCGTCTCAGCAGCTAAAAGGGCCGTCCTGATCGTTTCTAAATCCCTCATCTCACCCACCATTATCACATCTGGGTCCTGCCTAAGGGCCGCCCTCAAGGCATAGGCAAAGGTGGAAAAATCGCTTCCAAGCTCTCTCTGGGATATTATAGCCTTCTCGTCGCTTATGAGGTACTCAATGGGATCTTCTATGGTGATGATGTTCACAGGCCTTGTCTTAGCTATGTGCTTAATCATAGCAGCCAAGGTGGTAGACTTTCCGGAACCGGTTATACCTGTTACCAAAACAAGACCCCTTCTCTCTTCCTCTGCAAGCTTCTTAATCACCGGAGGTAGATTCAACTCCTCAAACTCCGGCACATCAAAGGGTACTATCCTCAAAACCATAGCGTAAGTGTTTCTTTGTAGAAACAGATTGGCCCTGAAACGACCTACCCCAGATATACTTATGGCAAAATCGGCAGAGCCATGTTCCTCCAAGTCCCTTTCCCTTCTTTTAGGAAGAGTCTGTGCTACAAGCTCCTTCATAAAATCCTGAGTGATCACCTCAAACTCACTCTGCTCCTTTAGCTCACCATCTATCCTAAATACAGGCTTTCTTCCCACTTTAAGGTGTATGTCAGAAGCCTTTGTTTCTACAGCTTTTTCCGCAATACTTTTAAGCCTCTCCAGCCCCATCCTTAACCTCCTCCTTCAACAGACCCGAAAGCTTCAGAATCCTCTCTTCAAGCTCCCTCGCTACATCAGGATGCTCTTTTAGATACTGGATTGCTTTTTCCCTTCCCTGACCTAACCTTATATCACCATAAGAGAACCACGAACCACTTTTAGTAACCAAACCGTAAGACAACCCAAGATCCACCAAACATCCCTCGTGGGATATACCCTCCCCGTACACTATATCAAACTCAGCCTCCCTGAAGGGAGGAGCCAGTTTGTTCTTCACCACCCTCACCTTGCTCCTTATACCCAATATCTGTCCCGTCTTATTATCCCTCATGGTACCCGCTTTCTTTATCTCCAAACGCACCGAAGCGTAAAACTTGAGAGCCATACCACCTGTAGTGGTCTCTCCACCTCCACCAAAGAAAGAAGGCCCTATGGTCTTTCTTATCTGGTTAATAAATATCAAAGCCGTATTTGACTTACTCACCACACCCGTAAGCTTCCTGAGCGCCTGAGACATAAGCCTCGCCTGCAATCCCACATGGGTATCGCCCATATCTCCATCAAGCTCTGCCTTAGGAACCAGCGCCGCCACAGAATCTACAACAATGACATCCACCGCCCCACTTCTCACCAAACTCTCAGCAACCTCCAAGGCCTGCTCTCCCGTATCAGGTTGAGATATAAGCAGATTTTCCGTGTCCACCCCTATTCTCTGAGCATAAACAGGATCCAAAGCATGCTCTGCATCTATAAACGCAGCTACTCCTCCATTTTTCTGGGCCTGAGCCACTATGGAAAGGGCAAGGGTGGTTTTTCCACTGGCTTCCAAACCAAAAATCTCTGTAATCCTACCTCGAGGTATCCCTCCAATACCCAAAGCTATATCCAAGCTCAACGCCCCCGTGGGTATTACTTTAACATCCATAAGGGCTTCTTTCTCTCCGAGACGCATGATTGAGCCTTTACCAAACTGCTTCTCTATGTCAGAGATCACCCTTTCCAACACCTTCTGACGCTCTTTTTCCATAAGACAATCCCCCACTGAACCTTGTAAATTTTTTAAAAGTATATCAAATATCAAGTATGCAGAACAACCCTCTTCAGGCCTTCAGAAATGGCAATCTCCGAAATCTTTATAAGCTTATCAGCAGGCACGCTACCTACATTATACAAGTTAGGAACCGGTCTGCACGGATAGAGATGCCAAACCACATCCTCCGATAAATTGACCAGAATCCACCTCAATATAGAACGCACCTCAAAGACACTATCATTGTATCCAGGAATAATAGTGGTAACCACTTCAACGTTGGATCCTTGAGAATACACATGCTGCATATTCTCAAGAACCCGAATGGAATGGTAGCTATTACCTGTTATACGACGATATACATCCTTAGAGTATGCCTTCACATCAAAGATAAAAACATCACAAACACAGGATAAATCCTTAGCCACATCCTTTCCAAAAAGACCATTGGTGTGAACACACGTGGAAAGCCCGAAAGATTTAGCCTTTTCAAAAACATCCAAAACATACTCTACACACACAGTAGGCTCCGTATAAGAAAAACAAATACCAACGCACCCCTTTAGAACCGCCTCCTGCACCAATTCATCTGGAGTCATACTCTGAACGGTACTTGCTGCCTTGACAGCATCACCGTAAGCAACATCCCAGTTAAAACAGTAAGCACACCTAAGATTACACCCCAAAATCCCCACCTTGAGCCAATGACCAGACCTACCGTAAACAAGGGGAACCCTCCTTTTGGGCACCACCCTTACCTTAGAAACAGAACCGTAGGCGGTAAGATAAAGCGTACCACCTATATTACACCTGACAGAACATTTTCCCACAGATCCAGGAGACAAAAAACAGTTAAAAATACAAAGCTTGCAAACGATCCCACCATTTACCCGTTTTGAATAAGCACCATCAACCAACATCTTTTGAAAAGGCAAATGCCATAAAGTAACCAAACAAGCAAGCTAACAGACGAAACATTGCTACATAAACATAAGAAATGTATCCTATAAAACCGAATGCAGTAAGGAGGGGGAAAGATGCAGATAAAATGGATTGATAGAGGGGTTTGCTATCCTGAGGGCTTTTTAGCCTCTGGAGTAAACTGCGGGATAAAAAAGGACCGGTTGGATTTAGGAGTTTTATTCGGTACAACCGAATGCTACGCTGCTGCCACCTTTACCACAAACAAAGTTAAAGCCGCTCCTGTAAAGATAAGCTCAGAAAAACTTAACAAAAACAAAATATACCAAGCCATAGTGGTAAACAGCGGAAATGCCAACTGTTGCACCGGTAACAGGGGGTTACTTGATGCTCAGGAGATGTGCCGCTTAACCGCCCAAGAACTAAACCTCCCGGAAGAGAAAGTACTTGTATGCTCCACCGGAGTTATAGGAGAACCACTGCCCATGGGAAACGTAACAAATGGAATAAAGTCTGCATGCTCAAGCCTAAACGAAAATGATCTGCCCTTTGCCGAAGCCATAATGACCACAGATACAAAACCAAAGCGCATAGCGGTAGAGGCCATCCTTGACGAACAGACAACCATAAAAATCGGTGGATGCGCCAAAGGAGCAGGTATGATATATCCAAACATGGCCACTATGCTTGCTTTCATAACAACAGACGTGGAAATTCCCCCTGACACACTACAGGAGATGCTAAAAAACGCCGTTGAACAGAGCTTCAACAGAATAAGCGTAGACGGAGACCAATCCACCAACGACACCGTCATACTCTTATCCCCAAAAGGCAGGAAATTTCCCGAGAAACAATACGAACTTTTCCAAAACCTCCTCACAAGGGTTTGTGAAAGCTTAGCCCTGATGATAGTAAAGGATGGAGAAGGAGCCACAAAAGTGGCAAAAATTATTGTCAAGAACGCTACAACCCCTCAAGATGCCGAAAAAGCAGCCAGAAAGATCAGCAACTCTCTACTATTCAAAACAGCCCTCTTTGGGGAAGATCCAAACTGGGGAAGAATCATGGGTGCCTTAGGCGCAGCCGACATAACCTTAGATCCAAACGCCATTGACATATGGTTTGACGATGTGCAGGTGGTCTCCTGCGGAATGGGCATGGGAAAGGAAACCGAAGAAAGGGCTAAATTAGCCATGAGAAAGGATCAGATAGTGATAACTGTGGATTTAAAGGTTGGCAAGTATCAGTATCATGTATGGACCTGCGACCTAAGCTACGACTACGTGAAGATCAACGCCGAGTACAGAAGCTGACCAAAAATAAAAATGGTGGAGCCGACCGGAGTCGAACCGGTGACCTCCAGAATGCCGATCTGGCGTGCTCCCAACTGCACCACGGCCCCACCAGCGGTAAACATATATAGGCATCCCACCCCACCTTGTCAAGCCCTCAAAAACGAACTAATTTTTAACAAAAAAGGAGGAGTTTCATGGATACAAAGGCTATTTTCTTAACAACATACATAAGCATATTGTTATTGACACCTATCCAAAGCTACAGCTCATCCAACCACATCTACTTATCTAACAATACTTACATGCCAACACCTATAGAATGCACAAACAACGAAGATTGCCCAAACAACTTTTACTGTGCAAAAACTACCTGCGATGCCCCTTACGGATACTGCCATCCAAAACCCCAATACTGCATCCAAAACTATAATCCCGTTTGTGGTTGTGATGGTCATACATACCCTAACGCCTGTGAAGCACACGCAGCTGGCGTAAACATAGATCGCTCTGAAGCATGCGAAGGTAATATTAAAGACATGTGCTATGAAAATACAGCTACTTTAGACATCTCCACCGGTAAACTGATAATACCTATGATAACCCTAAAAGGCCCAGGACTTAACGGACTATGTTTCGAAGCTATCATGAAATGGACTGGAAAAGGGTTCGTCATCACTAATGCAAGAGCAATCCCATGCAACAAACCAATTCCATTGCCTGAGGACGGTGAAGAAGACAAAGAAGAACCTTGACAACTAAAAGAAACAGACTTAAAAGAATGAGCGCACCTGCCGGAGTGGCGGAACTGGGAGACGCGCAGCACTCAGGATGCTGTGGGCGCAATGCCCGTGCGGGTTCGAATCCCGCCTCCGGCATTATAGACTTTTTATTGCACTTCAAACCTCATCCAACCAAGAGGAACTTTTTTAAAAGCATTTCTTGGATAATAGGCAACCCATTCAGTCCTTGGGAATCTACCAGTCTCATCAACACCAAAAAGTCTATTAATAACAGTAGGTTCAAGCATACCCACCGTCTGATTCATAAAAGTCTTAAATCTACCCAGGCGTATCACAAAGGCTTTTTTACCTCTTAAAGATTTTATCTCCTCACGAAGATTTTTGTAAAAACCTACAAGCTCACGAGGATAATAGGCAAAAAGAGCCGCTCTTTTCAATTCATAGTCGCAGAAATCAAGAGAAAACTCGTTAATCACATTGCAAAAAGCCTGCACATCACCATCAAACAAAAATCTAAGCTAGCTTTTAAACTTACCATCGGTAAGCTGCCATAAACTCTTAGTAAAATTCCAGCCAATTTGAAATTCAACACTTCTTATATCTAATGCTTCGGTCCCTGCACTTGCCCTTGAAACGCCCTTATCAAAGTGAACTCTTTCAAGTTTTAAAAATAAAACAGCCCTTCTCATCTTAACAGAATCTGAAACTACAAGCCCTCTCAGAATATCCT
>WGAU01000135.1 GCA_015494645.1 Aquificota bacterium | reverse complement strand
AAATATTTCCGAGCTTCTCGTGCCGTTATCAGAGAGCGTGAAAGACGCTCCAGAACACTTAAGAACAGTTGTATAAGTCACTCCTTTTGTCTTAGGGCTCCAATCAATCGTATCTATATAATCACTTCCATATTTGATAGAGAAATAAACTCTCGGATCATTTTCCAGACCAGTGGTATTATCCGCAATATTTCCATATTCATCTGCCAAGTAGAATGTCAGGTTAGAAGAAAGTTTATCATCTTTGCCATCAGCTCCTCTCCAGCACCAGAACTTACCATCCATATCAAGGTCACTAACAGGGTCCGTAGCTTTAACTTTCACCTTAACAGCTGCCCTTGGAGAGACATCTAAGGTATATATGCTCTTCCCTGTTGTAAGATTGAACTTCTCAGTAGCTTCATAATTACCGGTCAGAGGATTAAGGTTTACAGAAGGAGCTGAGGCATAGATATAATACCTTCCTGCCTTAGTGACAGTATCAGCAGGAATGTCTATCTTAGCCACACCATGCTCAAATGTACCGGTAAAGGTATATGTTTCCGAAGCTTTATTGCCTTCTACAAGAGTTTTTTTATCAGGCACCAGCCAAACTGTAACTTCAGAATTTTGGTTCGCATCAATGGTGCAATCGCTGTTGTTGTCATTAACCCCCTGTGCACATGCATAAAGCGTTAGAGAAAATGCTCTTCCTGCTTCAACAACGCAACCACCTGTAGCATTTACATTATTACAAACACCATTTTCAAATTTACCAACCTCATCTTCCACGGGAGAGTCAGATATAGCCACGGACTCGACCTTTATGCTTTTGGCAGTATTCTGAGGCACAGTTAAATTCACATTAAAGCGCTTGGTACCCAGTACACGAGTATAAGTCTCTGCAGCAGAGCCTTCAGGGGCGTAATAAGTTTCTTTAACCGTAACGGTTATAAGATCCGTTCCCGCAGTGCCGGGATTGTAGCTCACTGGAATCAAAACCACACCTTTATCATCCGCATCAACAATATGATTTGCATCAGCAACATTGCCCAATACGCTTGAAACCTGGACTTTCAAATCTTGTACTTCCTGATACCCAGCCGGATCGATCTGCCCTTCATCGTTCAATAGCTCAACCACTACATAAACTTTACCACCCTTAGCGGTATTCACTTCTGTAGAAGATACTCCTGCCCTAAAGTTCACAACCCTCGCAAAAGACGTCCCGCATAAAAACAGGAACACAAAAAACACACTCAACCACTTCCACCTACTCATACTAACACCTCCCATAAGCATATACCTCCTTAATGGTTTTTTGGGCATACACGCCCACTGTTATATTACATGCAACTTTTTTGCCAGAATTGATAATACACGATTTGGCAGGTTTTTCAACTCCTTTCCAGTATACACTGGTTAAATTTAACCACCTGCTGTTCAATTTTAACCACCCCTTAATTTAAGGCAAAAAATCAAGCCTCACAGGCTTTACAAGGGTAAAGGCAAAGGTGTTGCCGTTTTCCTTCAAAAGGTATGTTCCGGGTTTAGCCTTAAAATAATAGGAACCATCGCCAAAAACCACCGGAGATCTGTTGGTTGCATCTTCTAAGGAAAAGATGCTATCGTAACCGGGCTTATATCCCCAACCTGCCACAATGTAGCCCGAAACATCCCCCTTTTCCACACCAAGCAAAACCACCAGCAGATATCCGTTATACACCTCACCTTCATACTCGAAAGAGTCCGAGACCAGCACGGCACCCACAGAACGGTAAAGCGGATAAAGGACTGCCTCTGATTGCACATTTCTTTTTAGAAAAGCATTCTTTAAAAGATGCTTAAGAAGCACGCGCAGGGCTTCATCTTCGGGCACAAAATTCTCGAAAAAGAAGGCAGATACCGCTCTTCCAGCCATAAAAGGATTGAAGCCCTCGTTTTGAATCAAAGACTCAAGGGTGTAAATATTTGGGTATGTAAGGTCTAATCTCTGCAATATACCCTCTGCCACCTTTTTTGCTGCCCTGTAAAGCCTTGCATCGCATTGCAGCTCAGCCTCTCCACGGGAGAGATCTTCTAAGAACCAACTGCCCCACAGGTTTTTCAGACGCTTTTCATCTATGCCTAACGTATTTTTAGCATAGACCACCGGGCTTTTTCTCGCATCATTCAGAATCCCTGCCACTTGACAGGAAACATCTGTATACACTACAGCCTGTGCGGAAACAAAGATGCCAAGAAGAAATGCTATGATAAACGCTATTCTCCTCATCACCTGTATTATAAAGCAAACTTCGTGCCTAAAAGATGTCTCTGCCGCAGATAAGCCCATCACCGCAGATGAGAAACTCCTTTACTCCCTCGCCTTCAGGAATTTCATCGGCAGGCAACTGAAACACAAAATCCCCGTAAGGAAGCTTACCGGCGTAAAGGATGGTTGTCCTGCTGACAGCTCTGTCTTTAAAAGCGGTAGAGGTGGCATAGTAAGTGCCATTGAGGTTATTTACAACGTGCAGATCCACAAAGAGATTCCCATAAAAAAAAAGCGGAGAAACATAACTTCTCTTTTCTCCAACAACCACAAAAGAACATCCTGCCTTAGTATCTGAATAAACGCAGACGAAGGTCTTTCCAACAGAGAGAGCCTTTACTGTTATGCTACCATGTGATGGATCAAAGGATGCTACCTGGACAACAGTGGCATTCTCAATGAAATAGCCAGCTTTGTTCACAGGAAGAAAGTAAAGGTCTTTTCTCTCCTCCGGGGAAAGGTGGCATCGGGAAGGGAAAAGCGGAAAGTCCATGGAGAAATAGGCAGCAAGGGATTTTAACATGTCCACTTTGCCAAAACCGTAGAACTCATCGTATCCGGGATTTCCCTCATCAACGCTACCTTTAGCAATCACAAGGGGCAGTTTATCCACAGGAACTACCTCAGCAAGGGCTGCGGCCACACCGGATACAACGGCAGATGCCATGGATGTTCCGCTCATGAATGTGTATCCATTGGGATAGGAAACCTCCATTTCCTCTCCGGGAGCACTGATGAAGACTTTGGGACTGTAGTTGGAGAAGGATGATACGGCATCCTGCTGGTTTAGAGAGGAAACGGCTATCACTCCGGGAACGCTGGCAGGGAAAGAGATCTTTTTTTCTCCATCGTTTCCGGAAGCTGCAACCACTACTACGCCTTTTTTTAGAAGCTCGGTTATAAGACTTTCCACATCGTCATCTGGATTTGCCAGTGTGATGCTGAGGTTCACAATCTTTATGTTGGGTTGTATGTCCTTGAGGTTCAGAACATACCTGAGCGCTCTTTTCAGGTTGTTGTCACTGAAGGCAGGACTTGAACCAGGATTGATCTTCAAGGGAATGATTTTGGCACACGGGGCAAGCTTAGATATGATCCCTGCAACCGCCGTGCCGTGGCCCAGGTAATCCATAATGTCCGTATCGTTATCACCAAAGTCGTAGGCAAAATCGAGATACAGGTGGCTGGCTATATCTGGATGGGTGTAGTCCACTCCAGAGTCCACAACCACCATCTTCACTCCCCTGCCACATATCAAACGGCTGGCCTTATCTGCTTCAACAGCCTGAATGTACCAGTAGCCTGCTCCCCCACCAGCAGAAGAGAACGCCGGAAAATACCCCTCTGCCGCAAAGCAGACTACTTGAAATAGGCAACAGGCAACAACAACACAAGCTCCCCACCGCATCTCAGCCCCACATACTCAGGAAGTTTTCCTCCTCTCCAAGAATCAACCCAGTTTCTACCGTTGTAGTACGAAAAATCGGCATCCCCATTAGCACATGAAAAAACTCTCTTATACGCCATATCGGCCCTTCCTTCTTTAAACTCCCGAACATCCTCAGCATCAATTAGAGGAACATCCGCTTCCAATACCACAGATCTATCCGCCTTAAGAAGCACACCAAAAACACCGGGAAAATACCTACCGGTAAGGGGAAATTCCGAAGCAAATTTTATTTCCGAAGAATCCCCAGAAAAGGGTAACGATACTCCAAAAGGCTTCATGTTGAGATTTTGAAGCCATCTAAAAAAAGTTAGGAAGAACAGAGACGTAGCGATTTCTTCTTTGGATTTCCTCTTGTGCAACTCCAAGGATGAAACGAATGTTCTTATGGCTACGGACACCGAAAGAACCACCATCGCAGATATAGCAACAGCCACCAGAATCTCCAAAAGGGTGTATCCCCTGTTTGCGCATCTCATAAACCTGAGATATATTGAACTGCACCATGAGAGTAAACAAGGACATCATAAAGGCTGCTTGCCTCATAACCACAACAAGCCTTATAGCAGAAACTGCCTTTGCACTAAATGCTCAGCATAAGATTGATTACATACTGGAAAAGGGCATCATACCCTACCAAGAGAGAGAAGAAAAAGAGAAGGTAAAAGAATCGGAACTCGTGTTAATGGGAACCCTAATAACAGATAAAGGCAAATATGCTATTGTATATGATAAAAAGCAGAAGAAGATGTTCAAGGCGAAAGAAGGAGAAAATATAGAAAGCTTCCTGCTTGAAAAGGTGGAAAAGAAAAAAGCTCTTTTAAAAGACTCATCAAACAAAACTCTGGAACTCAGGGTGTTTGCTAAAGAAGCAGAGGAAATAAGAAAGAAGCTCCCCGAAACCCCATCTGTCATAGCTAAAAGCGCACCTCCCCCACCACAGAAACCACTGCAACAAACATCAAATTCCAAGAAAGCCACAAAAAAAGGTCAAAGCAAACCACCCTTCGCAAGGTCCAGTGCAAAAACCACCCAGAAAAGCAACCCCAAAACCAAAGCATCCAGTTTCGTAGAGATGCTTAGAAAAGCAAGGCAAAACAGCAGGAATAAAGGGACCAATCCATTCTTAGAGTTGCTGAAGAGATTGCGCCAGAAGAACAGCCCGTGAAACACAGCAGTGACTTTACACTCCCACCAGAAAGAGAGCTAATCCCCTACGAAGCTTCAAAAAAACTTCCCCCTGATCCGTGGTTAGTCATATCTCCCCATCCAGATGATGAAAGTATAGGCATGGGAGGAACCATTGCCCTCGCCACAAAGCAGGATTTGGAAGTTTACATCCTTGAGATAACCTGTCAGCCAAGAATAAGAGAACAAGAAGCTCTTGAGGCAGGAAAAATACTGGGAATTTCTCACAATCACTTTACATTCCTGCATGTGGAGGAAGGAAGTATCCTTGAAGAGGAAGCAAGGATTGTAAAGTCTGTATCAGAGCTCGTTGAGGAGCATAAAGTCAAAACCATCTTCGTACCTTCTCCGAGAGAGTTCCATTACGATCACAGAAGTTCCACTCTTGTTATATCAAGATGGCTCCTATCAAGTGAGGAAAGGCACCATTTAAACCTTATTACCTACGAAATCAGCCGACAGTGGGAATGCAACTTTATCGTTTGCATAGACGAAACCTTTAAAACAAAGCTAAAAGCTATAAGGGCATACAAAAGCCAGAACCCTGAGCATTACGTGAGAACATCTACAGCCTTAAATACTGCCAGATGCTATACGCTAAAGGATTGCAGGTTCGCAGAAGGGTTCTTTGCAATAAAAGGAAAGGAAGCACAAAAACTTATTGACTGGATCTTCCACGAGAAGTGTATAGAAGAGCTGCGTAGAGAAAACGAGATGATAAAGTCATCCTTATGGTGGAAGATAGCAACGCGCTTCTACAGGGTGAGGAACAGATTCTTACCAGAAGGCTCTAAAAGAAGAGAGATATACAACCACCTTAAGGCACTGATTCACAAAACAATAGGGGAGTAGAACCATGAAAAAGGTGATATACGCTATTATGATATTTCTATTTTGTATAACAAAAGTCCGTGCTCAAATCGTTCCTGTTTACAGATTCTGGTCACAGCAGAAAAAAGCCCTCTTTCTTACCTCAAGTGTAGAAGAAAGAAACACTTTACTAAAAGACCCAAAATGGCAGTACGACGGCATAGCCTTTTATGCTATGAGTGGGGGCAACCAAGACAGCACTCCCGTTTACAGACTCTTCAACCCTTCCAGAAACATCCACTACTACACCGCAGACAGAAACGAAATGGCGCAGCTTATAAAAAGCGGGGAATGGATCTACGAAGGAATAGCTTTCTACGCTCTCCCAAACGCAGCGGACAAAGAAGGAGCTACTCCTGTGTTTAAGCTGTTCAATCCAAGCACAGGCACCCACTTTTTCACCACCCTGCCAGCAGAAAGAGATGCCTTACAGGAAGAAGGTTTCTACTACGAAGGCACCGTTTTTAAAACATTCCCTTCATGGGGAGGATACAAGCTGGTAGGGGTGCATATGCCGCCTTTTCAGAGGTCATGGGAAGGACCCGGACCCTTTGAGGATTACAAAAACAGTCTTTTGAGTTTTTACAGGGAGACTGGAAAACAGCATATGGTGGTGATGTTTTTCTCATCGTGGGAAAATGACGAGGGAATGTATGGTTTCGGTAATGCAAAACCAGAGTTTGGAGAGAAGTATCAGGCGGGATGGATAGCGGGTCAGATAGTGGAAAGCGGTGCCATCCCCATGATAACATGGGAACCTTGGAAGGATGGCGCAGGGATTAACCAGCCCAAGTACAGCTTGGACCGTATAATAGCAGGTGAATTTGACTCATACATAAGACAGTTCGCAAGAGATGTGAAAAGATTTGGTTATCCCGTGCTAATAAGATTTGCCCATGAAATGAACGGAAATTACTACCCGTGGTCATGTCCCCTTAACGCACATGATCCATCAAAATATGTTAAAGCCTTCAGGCATGTCAGGGAAATATTCTGGAAAGAAGGGGCTCACAACGCCTTCTTTGTGTGGTCGCCCAACTATGCAAGTCCTCCAGAGGTCAAAGCTCCGTGCAACGATTTAGAAGCCCTTTACCCAGGAGACGACGCCGTGGACTTTATAGGAGTGTCCGTTTACAACTGGGGAAGCGACACATCCAGAGGACCGGGCTGGAAAGAGCTGGACTACCTCCTTGAACCCTTTATAAGACACATGGCCACACACCATCCCGACAAGTGGATCATCATCGCAGAAACCGGCTGTGCCCATGATAAACCACCTGCCGATGTGGCTGAATGGATAAGAAACGCATACAGATACTTGGCACGAAAAGGCAATGTAGCAGCAGTGGTTTACTTCAACGACTTTGCTTACCATAACCCGTCCTTTACAGATTTTAGGGTCACCACAGGTCCCATCTGGACTCAATACCCCGTGCCGTCAGAAATAACTCAAGCTTACTCAGAAGCCATTAAAGGATACTTCCCATGAGCCATCTTGTCTCCGTAATTGTAAGGACTAAAAACAGACCGAAACTTTTAGGAGAAGCCTTAGAAAGCCTGTCCGCCCAAACCTACAGCCCCATAGAGGTAATCATCGTTAACGACGGAGGGATAGATGT
This sequence comes from Aquificota bacterium, assembly GCA_015494645.1. GTDB lineage: Bacteria > Thermosulfidibacterota > Thermosulfidibacteria > Thermosulfidibacterales > Thermosulfidibacteraceae > Thermosulfidibacter. The sequence goes on along the minus strand of WGAU01000135.1, from coordinate 9,171 downwards.
AACCCACGTGGTAATGTCGTTTATAAAAAGATTTCACAAATTAGAACTAATAACTCACCCTTCACCTCAGGGAAGACCACAAGCCGCAAACACCGGTCTCAAACATGCGTCAGGGGACTTTATAGCTTTTCTTGACGACGATGATCTGTTTCTTCCCCACCACATAGAAACTCTTGTTTCTAAGGCTTCTAAGAACCTTATAGTTTACTCAAGGTGCAAGCAGCAGATATGGTGCCAAGGCAAACTGGAAACAGAAATATCCCCATGGGAAGGAGATTTCTCTTTAGATCTCTTAAGGTTTGGCAACTTCATTCCCTTCATTTCCCTTCTGTTTCCTAAGGAGGTGATAGAAAAAGTTGGATTTTTTGATGAAAGGCTTGAGTTATTTGAAGACTGGGACTACCTGCTGCGGGCATCAAGGCACTTTGATTTCTTGGCGATAGATGAGATAACCTGCGTATACAGGATCTTTAAAAACGGAAGCAGTATAAGTGCTCTTTTACACGGAACAGAAGCCGAAAAACAGTTCTTCATAACTGTTTTAGAAAAAAATCTACCAGACATTAAGCTAGAAACAATTTATAGGAACTACTTACATAGAAGTGCCCTGAGGTTTGAACTCAGCCTATTACAGAACACAATTTTATCAAAAGAAACGACAATCAAAGTCCTAAAGAACAAACTTAACCATAAAGAGACTCTATTACAAGAAAAGACAAAAGAATTAGAAGAAACAATTAAAGCATTAGAGTTAATGAGAAAAGAAGTAGAAGAACTTAAAATAGCCTTACAGAACAGAGAAAGATTACTAAACGAAATAACATCAACCTTAGGATGGAAGCTACTGATCAAACTCCGACATGTCATAGACAGCTTAGCACCTCAAAACACCTCCAGAAGAAAACTCTTAGAGCTAAACAAGTTGATACTAAAGCTCCTGCTGGTTGAACCCAACGGAAAGGAAATGATCAAGTACCAAGCAAGTAAATTCATACACTATTCCAGAACATACGGCCTCAAAGCCGCCATACACAAGGCCTTATCAAAAGCCAGCGTCCAGCAGGAAGAGTATTCTCCACCGGGAGAAGCCTTAGATGTTACAGAAGTGCTGAACAAACTGCTTGATACTGGAGAGCCTGATATCAAAGTGCTTTACTCCCATCCCGTTACCGTAGTGATACCAGTGTACAACGCTTTTGAAAAGTTCAAGAAGTGTATTGAGAGTGTCATCAAAAACACCGACCTGAGAAAAATCCATCTGCTTGTAATAGACGATGCCAGCACAGATCCAAGGGTATGGGAACTTATAAGCGACTTATCCAAAAAACACAACTTTGAAGCCATAAGGCATAACTCAAATCAAGGATTTGTAAGAACGGTAAACGAAGCGATAAGAAAGAGAAAGGGTCATCTTGTAGTACTAAACTCAGACACTGAAGTTCCAAAAGGATGGCTTGAAAGGCTACTCTATCCCATATGGCAAAATCCTGAAAAGATTGCCTCTTGCACACCTTTCTCCAACAGTGGCGCAACTATCTGCTCATTCCCAAACATATGCAGGGATTCAAACTTGCCCCTGGGATTAAACTGCCAGGAGATTGACTCTGTATTTCGCACCCTATTCCCCAAGACAGATCCCATAGAGATACCTACAGGAGTCGGTTTTTGCATGGCTATGAGTGACGAAGCCCTCAAAACAGTCGGAGAATTTGACGAAGAAAGCTTCGGTAGAGGCTATGGAGAAGAAAACGACTGGTGCCTCAGGGCAAGAAAAAAGGGATTTTCAAACATCTTGGTGCCATGGCTGTTCGTGGCCCACTACCACGGCTCGTCGTTCGGTCCGGAAAAAGAAAAGCTTGTTATAGATGCTGTAAGAAAAGTTGAAGAAAAACATCCCGGCTACACAAGAAAAGTTGAAGAATTCATAAGAAAGGACCCACCCAAGAAAATACGAAGCCTACTGTGGCAGATGCTCAAGAAAAAGAGCAGCAACAAGGAAGCTTTGGTTCTCACTCACAACCTTATAGGAGGATCCCTTAAATTTCTCTCAGATCTTACGGAAAAGACCAAGATAGAACCTTGGATAGTAAAATCAACAGGAGAGAAAATCATACTGGAAGCAGAAAACATCTACGGGAAAATTGAAAGTAAACCAGAGAGACTTAAGTCGCTAATAGAGTTTATAAATCCACCCTCAATACTTGTAAATCACCTTATAGACTTTGACCCTATTGAAGACTTCATACAAATACTTGCAGAAGTTCCCATTAAAAAAGTTGTAGTGTTGCATGATTACCTTTCAATATGCCCATCGTATACCCTAACAGATTACAAAGGCAGCTTTTGCAATGTACCCGAAAACATTGAGTACTGCCAAAAGTGCCTATCTCATGAGTTAGCTTCAAGAGGCATAAATCCTCCCAAAACCAAAAGGCCCATAAAAGACATTGTTTCATGGAGAGATATGTGGAACAAACTTCTGCAGAATAACACCGCAGTTGTTGCCCCCAGCAAAACTGCTGCTGACATTTTCAAAAAGGCATATCCAACAAGCAAAGTAGAGGTGATAGAACACATAGTTAACCTACCCGCCACGGATGTACCGCCTTACACCCAGAATGAAGACAAACTCGTCGTCGGCATAATCGGAGCTCTTAACAAGCCCAAGGGAGCAGACTTAGTGTACAACCTGGCTAAAGAGGCTGAGAGGAAAAAACTGCCAATTGAATTTGTTATTATAGGCTACACCTACAAACACAGTTCTTACAACAGCGCAAAATTGAAGATAACGGGACCATATGACCGCAAAAACTTAGGAAAACTCATAAGTACTTACAAGCCTCAGGTAATACTTATCCCTTCCCTTTGGCCTGAAACCTACTCCTACACCGTGTCTGAAGCCATAAAGCTGGGGATCCCTCTCATAGTCTTTGACCTCGGAGCCCAGGCAGAAAGGGTCAGAAAAACCAAAGGGGGAATTATCGTCAAGTGTTGCTCCAAAGAAGCTTTATTAGAAAAGCTTGTGGAGCTGAGCAGAAACAGAAACCTACTTGAGGAATACAAGAGCAATTTAAAGAACTTTAAAGAACCAGACCCAAAGAAATGGGCTCAAAAATGGCTAAAAATAATTTACTCGTAAGAAACCACCCCCATTGTTTTGCTCCACATTATGTGAAAGACTATCAAAAAAACTTTGGAGGTCATTATGAAAACAAGAATTAAGAAATTTACGCCCCTTGTATGTCTCTTTCTAACCTTCGCTCTTGCCAGCAATGCCGCTTCCTTCCAGTATCACGACGACTTTAATACCCTCAACCAGGATTTCTGGCTGATATTCCCTACTGGAGGGCACGACAGAGTAGGACCGTTCCCGCCAAGGTACGACCTCGGGATACTTTACAATGGAACATTAAGCCTGCCGGTTGAAGAAACAGACAACGGCCCCGAACTTATAACAAAGCCTATAGCCATAACACCTGATTCCGTTATTACTGTTTCATGGCGTGCACGCGTTCATTATGGAAACGAGTACTTCGCTGGCTCAGTGAACTTCCTTCTTGTCAACTACCCGTCCATGTACCCCTCAGGAGACTACTCAATCCCGCCATTCCAATACTTTGATACTTCAACCAACCAATACAAGACTGCAACTATCGCTGGTGTCTACTACAGGAACTATGCTTACAACAACTACCAACCACCCCGTGGTGGCAATTCCTTTGGAATATGTGGCTATGGAGAGTGCCTTGTTTCTCCACCGATATGGGACCAGTGGTTCACCAACAGAGTTGAAATCAATTTTCCAGAAAGAAAAGTTCGCTTTTGGCAAAACTCACAGCTTATAGGTGAAGTCCCCATCAATCCTTCCCTTGATCCAGCTACCCTTCCATATATCAGAATTTGGTTTAGCCCTTACGGCTGGTGGACCGGACACAGAATGGACTTAGACTGGTTTGACATAAGCATATCTAACCAATCTTCTGTGCCGCCCGAAAGCTCCCAAGATTGCCAAAGCTGCACAAGCTATTACGATTCATCAACTGGAACCATTCACATACCAGCAGTGAAAGTGGACGGTGAATATTACAGCGTAGAACTAAGCTTATCATCCCTGATACCCAGTGTTACATTCACCCTTGGGAGCGTTGCCCCAGGACAATGTCCAGTAGGTTGCGAGAGCTGCTCAGCTTCATTTAACCCCGAAACCAACACACTAAACATCCCTTCCATCAAGGTTAACTCTTCGTATTACAGCGTTACTTTAAAGCTCTCCTCCATCCTGCCAAGCATCAACTTCTCCCTCCTATCTGTTGACCAAGGCACATCCTGCGAAGGCACAAGCAACTCTCAAAACTTGTGCACAGATTGTAGCTGTCCAAATTACGCCCTTTCCCATCCACAAGAATGTGGCAAGACAGGAAAGCTTAACTTCAGAATTATCTGGCACAACGGAAACGATGTAGATCTGCACGTGAATTATCAGGGCAACCTCGGATCAGAGGAAATATACTACTCCAACGATAATGGAAGCTTGACAGGAGGCACATTAGACGTAGACGCCAATTCCGATTGCACGGACAATATAAATACTTCCTCCCCAACAGAGAACATCTTCTTTGAAGATCCTCCACCTGGCACATATACCGTTTATGTATGCGGTTACTCACAATGCGATCCCAACCAACCCACCTCAACAGTAACGGTTCAAATACTGAGAGACGGCGAGATCATATGGGAGAAAAACCTAACCGTGTCCACATGGGATGAAAACTGCTTGGAAGTTTACCAGTACCAAGTCCAGTAAAACTACAATTAGAGGCCACCTGCTCTTGCCCAACATAAGCGAGAGCGGGTGGCTCAGATTATACCATACCCCTCAGGGAACGCTGATTGTAAGGCCATACCAACGCGGAGATGAAGAACAAATTCTAAAGCTCTTCAAGCTGGTCTTCGGCAAGGAAAAAAGCCTACAACACTGGCAATGGGAGTTTCTCAAGCATCCTTACGGAATCTTCATCTCACTTGCATTTTTGAACGGAAAGCTCGTTGCTCAATGTGCATCTATCCCCGTGAGAATAAGATACAAAAACAAGATCATAAAAGGAGCACAATTTGTAGACTGTATGAGCCATCCCAAAACAAGAGGCATCGCTGTCAGAAAGAAAGGAATCTTCGCCCTAACCGTACAAGCATTTTTTGATTTCTTTAGCGGGTGCGGAAAAATTGAGTATATATACGGCTTTCCTGGAGAAAGGCATTTCAAGCTCGGTGCCCTTGTACTTGGATACAAAAAAGCAGAGCCGATAGCAGAATTGATCAGCATGCCGTCCAGTAGTAAGAAGAGTAAGAAGAAATTCAAAGTAACTCATTTAGACACACTTGAGGAGAAAGACTATTTAAGAATAACTCAAAAGAGAAATAGCTTATTTTCTATCCACAAGCCTTGGGAATACTTTAAATGGAGGTATTTAGAGTCACCCATTAAGTATGATCTCTTCATGGTTAAAAATACACTGTGCGTTACTAAGAACGAAGAAAACAAGGTACACCTTTTAGACAAAATAGGACCGTTAAATACTGGATCCGTCATGGAAAGTTTAAGCTACTATCTAAACAAACCCATAGAAGCCTGGATACCCAAAAACAGCGTTGCTTTGGAAACCAAGGGCGCAAAGAACATTGTCGTGAAACCACCCAAAATAAAAGCTATAAGTGCTGGAAAAAGCTTCTGTCCAGAAAGAGTATCTACGGAATGGGCCAACAAGAACTTTTACTACGTCAAAGGAGACTCAGACCTCTTTTGATGTTATTCCCCACCCTCCAACCCCTCCAGCTCTCTAACTATACTCAGCAACCCTTCTTTCACCTTCCTCCTAACTTCTGGATTCTCCCTAACATGCTTACTTCTAAGTATGCGCTTCTCTAACCCCTTTATCTGAGCGTACACACGCTCCACACCTTTTGGAACAGCTCTTGAACGCTTTCTCACCCCAATGGCTTTCTTTAATTCGGAAGCTGTCAAACCCTTATCATGCACCACACTGGCATATTCAACAACCTCTTCGGGCAACAACCTCTTTTCCGCCATAACCCTCAAGTGCCCCAAACCAACATCCAATCTGCTCAACTTCTCCTTAACCTCTTCGGGCAGAGAAAATACATACAACGACACAGCAAGCTGATACTTGGTCACACCACATCTATCCATAACCTTAGCAACAAATGCCCTATCTTCGTCCGACAATCTATCCGGATGCTTCAGCAAATCAATTGACAGTTTGCACAATTTGTTTTTCGTAACTACATGTTGTTTTTGGTGTTTCTCTTTGGGGACTCGAGTCCCCAAAAACTCCTCTGCCACCCTACCAACCGCATCGGCAAGTTCTACTGGATGCAAGTTCTCTCTTTGCACATTCTCACTGATCTGCACAGCGATTTTCTCAGGCTCACTGGCTATATTCAAAACACGACATTCAACAGCGTCTCTGCCCAGCACATCTCTAATAGCCAAAAAGCGCCTGTGTCCCGCCACAATCTCATATTTCCCAGAAGAAAGCTTCCTTACCGTTATAGGATTTATCAAACCATGCTTTTTTATATTCTCCGCCAGCTCCTTTAATCCCTCCGGATCTATACTCTTCCTCACTTGATCACTTACCACCACATCATCTACAGGAACCATTAAGGCTCCACCTACAGGAGCAGGTATCCTCTCAGAAAAACCTCCCGACGTCATTTTGCCCACTCCCTTCATACCCGCTGCAAGCTTCTTTTCCGATCTACTCAGTTGAAACTTTGCTTCGTCCTTAGACAGAACAGGATTCCTGGGTTTAAGATACTCATTCACCACTATCCTCCATTAAAATCTTTGTCTCAAGCTCTTCTAAAAGAGAACGTATTTTTCCGGCAGCTCTACTACTATCCCTCAACAACTTCTCCATGCTGTAAGCACCAGCGTAGAACTTGTTGGCAAGGTCAGAGAAAGGAAAGTACGATGAAGTAACGTAGTCACCATAGTAATGCTGAATTTGCTTATAAGCCAATGAACTCGCAGTGGTTCTTCTAACTTTAGTGGGCACTATCATGACCTGTTCAATAGCATCGGGAGGGATAAGCCCATCTCTCATATACCTGGCTGCTGTTTCCAACATCAAACGGGCACTAACCACTGATATGGGAGCTGACTCAACAGGAACAATTAGATGTCTGCTGACAACCAACGCTGATGTGGTGAAAGCATTAACATAAGGAGGACAGTCTATTATAACAACAGTAAAAGAGTAATTATCCAGAGTTCTAAGCACCTTTTTCATTAAAGTAAGATGAAAACCATTGGCGGTAAGATACGAATCATAGTAAGATGCTGTCAGGAAGTTTGGCAAAAGCCAATAAGCCTCATTAGGAGAGTCCTTGGGCACAACATGATGCAACTGACTTTCTATTACAGAATCCTCTATAGACCCACCGCTTCTAAGCATAACATCAAGAAGCACATGCATTCCCTTAGTAATAACCCCATCATCATCCACAATCTCATCGCTTAACAAATGCTGAGTGGCACTACCCTGAGGATCAGCATCTACTAACAGAACATCATGACCCTTCAGAGCAAAATATCTGGATAACAGCAAGGATAGCGTTGTTTTCCCAACTCCTCCTTTCAAGTTTCCCACGCTACATATTTGCTTCTGCATTCTTATCCCACATATCCATCGTTTCTTTAACCTTTGTTCTTATTGCTTGGTATTTAAGATTATCGCCTAACTCCTCATCTTTAGCAAACCATTTGTAAACAGTTGTTTTTGACACACCAAAAAACTTAGCAATATCAGAAGGAGGTATTCCTTTTTGTTTTAGTAAAGCCACAAAAGCTACCCTCACAAGCTGCAACTTTTTTCCGACATCTCCTCTCAACTTAGATCCTCTTAAGATTTCTTCAGCTTCAAATGGATCAAAAACACTATTAACTACCTTTTTCCAAACCCATCCTACACTGCCTTCAAACTCATCAACAAAAGCTTCATCTCCCATTACCTCGTAAACAGCGTAAAGGACATCATCCTTTTCTATCCTATCCTTGCTTCTCGCTGTCAGAAGCAAAACTACAGATTTCAACTTCCTAACACTTTTAAAATCAAACTTGCCAATAACATCCAAAGCCTCAGGCGAAACCTCTTTACCAGACTTCTCAGCTTCCATTTTCAACATAAGCTTAGCAAACTCTTGATCTGGAGGTAAGATGGCAACAGAACCCATAAGAGTAAGCCTTTGTCTTAATCTTTCTGGAATATACCTCCATAGAGAACTTTTGACATCTGAAGTTATTATAACCCTTTTGCCACTCAGAATAAGCCTATCAACCACAGTAAAGATAAAATCTACACAATTTGAAAGATTCTTTCTATCAAGACCTTGAAAGTCATCTATCAACAAGACATCTACCTTAGAAAGCGTGTTCTTTACATCCTCTGTATTTTTTTTGACAAAAGCAGAGTGAACTAAATCTACTAACCCTGAGGCTGAGAAAAATGCTACCTTATAGATCAAGTTCCTTAAAGAATACCATCCAATTGCATGTAGCAAATGTGTTTTTCCGACTCCAGGTACACCATAGATAAGAAGTGAAGTTCCTTTAGTTTCCAACGTTTCCATACTCTTAATATAAGCCTTTTCATTGTTACTGGATATAAGATAGTTTGAGGGACACATTTCAAAAGAAAGATCCTCTCCATACAGAATACCCGTTCTAACCAAGAACTTCCCTGTAACTTCCTGAGTCTCTGTTTCTGACGATTTTGATCTGAACTCTACATTATCACCAAGATACTCCCTCACCCTTGAATCTTCAGAAGCAAGATCCAAAACAAATTTAGGTCCTTCAAGAATCCACCTGTTTCCTTCCCTTTTAATCTCTATAACATCGTAAAGCGGTCTTTTTATAAGTTCCGATAATCTCAAGACTTACCTCCAGTTCACTCTACCATTCAACCTGATGTAAAACCGGGAGTCAACTTTTTGGGTAAACCTGTCAGTAAACCTTGGGAAACCGAAAAGTTTACTCAAGGTTTACTCAAAAAGTTTACTCAATAACATATTGATAATGAATGCGTTTTTGCCATTTGTGCTGAAATCGCGGTAGTTGTTGTTATTATTACTAGTTAAATATTAATG
>WGAU01000134.1 GCA_015494645.1 Aquificota bacterium | reverse complement strand
CCCTTAACATCTTTTACCTTTTGAAGTCCAAACTCCTCTATAAGCCTTTCTGTTCTCTCCTTCCTTTCCTTCTCCGAAAGCCCTCTAAGCTCCAAAACAGCTTCTATGTTCTCCCAAACAGTAAGCTTTCTGAACACAGAAGGCTCTTGAGGCAAATAACCAAGCCCACTTCTTGCCCTCATATACATGGGAAGCTCTGTAACATCCTCTCCATCCAGCAGTATTCTGCCACCATCGGGCTTGATAACTCCAACAATCATGTAAAAGGTAGTGGTTTTACCTGCCCCGTTGGGTCCTAAAAGACCCACCACCTCACCTTTATCCACCTTAAGGGATACCCTCTTAACCACCTCTCTTCTTCCAAAACTCTTTCTAAGGCCCAGAGCCTCCAGCACTCCGTTCCTCCTTGGGAGTGATCACCGCCTTAACCGTCCCGTTGTCCCCTGACTCCACCACCGTTCTCTCATCTTTCAGAAAATAGATGATGCGCTTTCCCTTAACCAAATTGTCCCCCTGCCACACCTGAGGATTTCCTTCAAAGATCACTTTGTCTTCTTTGGCATAGTAAATGGCCTTTTCAGACTTCACCATCCTGTCCTTCAGATTCACCACCACATGCCCGTAGGCTTCTATGCGCCTTATCTTTCCATCCCTTGTGTAAACCACCATCCTGTCACAATGGATGGTCATGCCGTCCCTAACTGCCTTCACACTTCCTTCAAATCTCGCCCACCCTTGTTTGTTATTGGCCACAAGCTTCTTAGCCTCTATAACAACAGGTTGAGTAGCCCACAAAGCAACAGGCACAAGTAGCAACAATAACGCTCCAAGAGTTCTCATTTCATCACCACCCTTTTTAACCTGCTGACCACAACCTCCTCCCTATCGGGGAAAAGGCACATATCCCTTCCCCAAACCTCGTACCTACCTTTAAGCACAAAGTTTTCTGGCACACAAACCTTCCTTTCACTTTTGTACCAGATAAGCCTATTGGTATAGATGGTGGAGTTGGAAACGAAAATCCTCACATTTCCCTCAACTATCCCTACCTCTGTCCCCTTATCGTAAACGCCTTTTTCCCCTCCAATAACGGCCCTTCTACCGTCCTTGGAAGTAAAAGCTACGCTTACATTATCCAGATACAGTCTATTACCCTCAAGCCTGCCCGAAGATGCCTTAAGCTCCCAAAGATTTCCCTCCCCATCGGTGGAGCGCCACTTTATTCCCAACGTTTGTCCTTTTTCCACAACCCTAAACTTCACCCTTCTGAACCCCTCGTAAATCTCAAGGCCTTTTCTCACCGAAAGGATCAGAAAGAGAAGCAAAGCCCCAAAGACAAGCCATCTCATCTCAAGTACCTTCCCATCACCTTTGACCACATACCCTTGGCCTTTATTATAAGGTCTGCAACTTCTCTTACGGCTCCCTTGCCACCAGGAGCCTCGGTAATGTAATGGGCTATCCTTTTAACCTCTGGATGGGCATCCGCCACCGCAACCGCCACTCCCACCCTGGTCATTATGGGGATATCAACCACATCGTCCCCAATATAGCAGATCCTGTCATCCTGCATACTAAGCCTTTCCTTCAAATCATGGTAAACCTTGAGCTTGTCCAAGGCACCCTGACACACATGCTTTATAGAAAGCTCTTCGGCCCTTCTCGCCACAACCTTTGAGCTTCTCCCGGTTATTATGGCCGTCTCCACCCCTATCCTGTGGAGCATCACTATCCCGTGCCCATCCCTCACATTGAAGAACTTCCATTCATTTCCCTCACCGTCCAGAACAATCCTCCCATCGGTAAGGACCCCGTCCACATCCATAATCAAAAGATCAACCTTTGAAAAAAGCCCCTCCATATTTACACACCCCTTTCAGCTATGTATTTAGCCCTACCATGGAATATACAGAATTGCCACCGATAAAAAAACTGGTCAAAGCTTGTAAGGAAGCCTACTTTGTAGGTGGCGTGGTGAGGGACCTTATGCTCAACATACCCAGCCACGACATAGACGTGGTGGTGGACACCGATCCCCTAAAGCTCAACCTTCCAAAAAGCTTTCCTCTGGATAAAGAAAGGGGCATCTACAGGCTCAATTGGAAAGGCTTCACTATAGATGTCTCAAAGATACAAGGGAAAAGTATAATTGAGGATCTGAAGCGCCGGGACTTCACGGTAAACTCAGTGGCCTACGACTTGAAAAAAGGAAAGTTTATTGATCCCCTCAACGGTACGGAGGACCTTAAAAAGGGACTGTTAAGGGCTGTCTCCGAAGAAAACCTTAAGGATGATCCCATAAGACTTTTAAGGTGCGTGAG
>WGAU01000133.1 GCA_015494645.1 Aquificota bacterium | reverse complement strand
TGGATATTGTGTAGCCTTCATAGACGCATACTCAAGGAAAGTAATGTCCATGAGGATATCCAACAGCCTTGGTGCGGACTTTTGTGTTGAAGCAGCAAGGGAGGCAATATGCAAATATGGAACTCCTGAAGTCATACACACAGACAAAGGCAAGCAGTTTGTGGGAAGTGACTTTACAGGGTTTCTTAAGAACTTCGGGATCAAGCTAAGCGTTTCAGAAGAAGGCTTTAGGGGCAACATACTGATAGAGAGGTTCTGGAGGACATACAAGTACGAGTACTTGTATTTGTGGGAGAAGATGGATCTCAGAGAAGTTAAGGAAAAGACGAGGGAATGGGTAAGGTACTACAACGAGAAGAGACATCATCAGGCACTGGGATATAAGACACCAGATGAGGTGTATTATGGACAAAGGCAGGCTTTTGTGGCATGAATTAAAAACAAGCTTTTGGTGGTCTAAAAATTGGGTACCACTTCATGGTTTAGAGGTTGAGGAAGAAGAGGTTGTTGGGGTCTGATGATGTGGTCACTCTTTTTACACGAAATCGGGGACTTGACCTATGCCTTCACAAGATAAGTTAAATTAGCTACCTTATTTCCACATTCTTTATTTCAGGAATAGACATCAGTTTTTTGACTATAACACCCTTGTTTTCCTCTGCTACCACTCCTTGCTTGGGGCGTATAACCATCTGAACCTCCACTATGTCTGCCCCAAGATCTCTTTCTATTTCCACAAAGTCCATGTTATAACCCAAAGAACCTAATACTTCTTCCACATGCCCCATTAGGGCAGGCCTATCCTTAGCTTCTATGAAAAGGGCCCTTTTGGGCTTCGTGAAAAGTACGGCCTTCTCAAGTTTGCCCAGCAAAAACAGGCTTACTAAAATCAAGACCGTAGCCATGATTGCTTCCTTGTAAAAGCCACCTCCACAGGCCATCCCTATACCAGCAGTAGCCCAAAGACTTGCGGCAGTAGTAAGGCCCTTTACCGAAGCTCCTATGCGCATTATGGCTCCAGCCCCTAAAAAGCCAATTCCACTTACGATCTGTGCCGCTATTCTCATAGGATCCGCAGGGGCTGTAGACTTTAAGCCATATTTCCAAGCTCCCAAAACGGAAACCATCATTATCAAGGAAGATCCCACAGATAGTATGGCATGGGTTCTGAAGCCTGCAGGTTGGTTCCGTATCTCCCTTTCCACACCTATGGCGCCACCTAAAAGCAAGGCTAACCCCAACCTCAAAGCCACCGTTGACAGATCCATATACATCCTCCAAAGTTATAGTTAAAAATATCCCTTAAAGAGAGGTTTTTCCATGGAACAGGTCACCAAATATAGGCTTATATGTCCTTACTGTAATCAGGAGGGAATCCTTGTTGAGAAGGAAAGAAGGGAAATTTTGGAGCACTCAGCTCCTGGAGAGTGCTCAGACGATATGAGCGTTTATTACTACCAGTTTACCGTGGAGGCTGGTGATTTTAAGGTTATTCACAAAGATCCAAACAGCTTTGATCACTCAGTTATATGCAACAAATGTAGTAAGGAGGTGAAAGAGGAAAGAATAAAGCAGGAGGCTTAGAGCCTCCCACCAACCTATTCCGCAGGCGCATAGTAGCAACGCTTAGGAGAAATAACCTTACCCTCCTGCCGTAACTCCTTGATAATCTTTGAAACCTCTTTGCTGTCAAGTCCTGTAGCCTTGGCAATATCCCCCGGTCTTACGGGCTTGCCAGCCTCTTTCATGGCTTTGAGCACAACCTCTTTCTTATCAGACATACCACACCTCCTTCACATCTTGAAGCTTGAAATTATATCTTTGAGTCTCTTAACAGCGCCGTTGACCCTTTCAATTACATCCATCATCTCCTTTGCATTTTCTCTATTTTTTGAAGCCACATCAGCAAGTGCCTGAATGCTATCGGCAATCTCCCTTGAAGCAAGCTCTTGTTCTTTAGTAGCGTTTGTTATCTCCATAGACATGTGGGTTATCACCTCTACCGCTTCCACAATGGAACTGAGCACCTGAGTTACCTCGTCTGATATCTTCAATCCCTCTTCAACCTTGCTCACACCCTCCTTAACCTTGTCCACCGCCTCAGCAGAATCCTCCCTAATCTTGTTAACCATCTGCTCAATCTCTTTTGTAGCCTTCTGGGTTCTGTCGGCAAGCTTTCTTACCTCATCTGCCACAACGGCAAAGCCCCTGCCATGTTCTCCAGCACGGGCTGCCTCAATAGCTGCATTCAAAGCCAAAAGATTGGTCTGACCAGCAATTTCGTTGATAACCGTGGTGATCTCTCCTATTTTCTCACTAGATTCCCCAAGCTTCTCTATGGTTTTGGCAGAAAGCTCCACTGCATCGGCAATCTCCTTCATCTTCTGGACCATACCGTTTATGGCCTCCTCTCCCAATTTGACCTTTTCACTCTGCTCAATAGCTTTTTCCCTTACCGAGTTGGCAGATTCTGCCACAGTTCTGCTGGTAACACTGAACTCTTCAGAAGCCGCCGCTACTTGATCTACCCTCTTAAACTGCTCTTCGGCGCCGTCCCGTACCTCCTCGGCCATGGCAACAAGACCTGAAACGCTTTCATCTATATTCTCACCTGCACCGTAAACCTCTTTCATGGCATTTCGCAGGTTGGCTGCGGTTTTGTTTATACTCGAGGCTATGGCACCCACCTCACCTCCGGCAGATTCCGCCATGGAAACACTAAGATCCTTTTTGGAAAGTCTATCCAGCACCTCCACAATCTGAGCCACAGGCTCCGTAAGCATCTTCTTAATAACAAGCCATATAACGAGGAGTACCACCACCAGAATCACCGCTCCCATAGCAGTCTGCTTGAGCATTATGCCGTTAACCTCAGCATAGACCCTGTTCATGTCCGCTATAAACACATAAGCACCATGAATTTCCCCTTCTTTCCAGCCTTCCATGGGAGCACCAGTTATATCAACGCCATTGTGATCGGGGTCGTCTTCAACGGTCCCATGGCACTTTAGACAGCTTTTACTCAGCCTCAAAAGGCGCATATAGTAAAGTTTTTTACCATCAGGGGTTAGCGCCCACACCTCTACCTTTCTCTCCTTTTTTGCTATGTTTATGAGCTGATTCTCAAAAGGAGTGGGCTGATGGGCAGGATTCCTCGGCTGCTGTTTAACCACCCTAAAGGTATATCCCGCCTCCTTGGCCCTTATTCCGGCAACAGTCCATCCAGCAACAACCGGAATAGCCTTGTAGAACTTGGTCTGTTGCAGAGGAATCCCAGCGGCAAGATCCCTTTTGAGCTGTGCCTCAAGCTGTTTATCGTCAAATATCCCTTCTTCATGTAGCCTGTCCACATAGTTCATGGTATTTTCTGCAACGATGGCTACACCTCTTGCCCTCTCAACCAGCTTGTCAATAGCAAAACGCACAAAACTTCGCTTAACAATATAAGAGTTAATAGCGTAACTAACCAAAAATCCAACAAGAACAAGCAAAACCACCCTTGCTCCCAAGGAAAGTCCCTTTGACATCAGAACTACCTCCAATCTTTATCAAGTCCACATTTGAGCATAATTTACATCTCAAGTTTAATATTCGTCAACCTTGCAAAATTTTTAAGGTAAGGTTAAAGGAAACTCACAATGGTCTGTAGATGTAAACTTCATATGCCTTACGGAATGATCCCTCTTGAAAGCTTGGTCTTTGCCCTCGCCGAGGTGATGGACAGCGGCCCCAACAACCCTCTCGTTGCACACCAGCTAAAGGTCTCCTACATATGCCGCATCTTGGGAAGGGAACTCGGATTTAAGGGCAAAGATTTAGAAGACATAACCATAGCCGGCTCACTACACGACATAGGCATAATTACTTTCTCCGACAAGCTTAAGGTTCTGAAAGAAGATGAAGAAGCCCTCAGCAGACATACCACACTGGGATACCAGATACTTAAAAACTTTTCCTACTTTGCCAACATAGCCAAACCCATCCTTTATCACCACACACCTTGGAAGATACTGCAGCGAGAGACAAGTTACGACACTGCCATAAAGGCCAACATCATCTACTTTGCCGACAAGATAGAGGTAAGAACAAGAAAGCTCCAAAACATCCTGTTTCATGTTCCAGAAATCATAGGGGAATTTAGAAACAAAAAGGAAGCTTTCGCTCCAGAGATAATAGACGCTTTCTTAAAAGTTGCGGAAAAGGATATCTTTTGGGAACGCCTTGAATATTTCAAAAAGGAAACAGAGATAGCCTTCCAGAGTTACACAACCCTTATCCCAGACACA
Organism: Aquificota bacterium; assembly: GCA_015494645.1. GTDB lineage: Bacteria > Thermosulfidibacterota > Thermosulfidibacteria > Thermosulfidibacterales > Thermosulfidibacteraceae > Thermosulfidibacter. The sequence continues at coordinate 6,161 of WGAU01000133.1, read as the reverse complement.
GAGCTGAAACACATCGCACGGCTTTTCTCTATCCTTATTGACGTAAAAAGTCCCTTCACAAGGATACATTCCAAAGGAGTGGCATACATTGCCCGTTGGCTCGGGGAAGAGTACGGTTTCAAGGACAAGACCTTGGATCACTTGGAAATATCAGGGTATCTTCACGACATAGGGAAACTGGTTGTTCCAGAACATATACTGAACAAACCCGCAAGGCTCACCCCCGAAGAATGGGCGGTTATGAGGGTTCATCCCTTCTCCACCTTCAGAACCCTTGAACAGATCCCTCACCTCACCACCATAACCAAATGGGCTGCTCAGCACCACGAAAGACTGGACGGTAAGGGATACCCGGCTAGGCTCACCGGTAAGGATCTTTCCTTGGGATCAAGGATCGTGGCTGTGGCAGACATAACCACCGCTATTTTAGAAGACAGACCCTACAGAAAAGGGATGACCCCTGAACAGGCAAGGCAGGTTTTACAGGATCTTTCAGGCACAGGAATAGACGAAACTATCGGAAAAACTGTCATTGAGAACATTGACTATGCCAAGCACCTCATCCAACAAGCTCAAGAAGATAGAGAACACATCTTTGAAGAAATAGGGCTAACCTTTTAGCTAACGGTAAACTCCCTTTGCTCGGAAAATCTCAAGGACTTAGGGATAGATATGCTTTTTTCTGGACTCCAGCCTATCAGAGCAATCTTTAGCACCTGATCCATATCCTCAACCGGGATGATTTCAAGCCCCTGCTTTATCTCATCCTCAACTTCCGCCAGATCCTTCTCGTTGCCCTTTGGGATAATTACCTTCTTTATCCCACTTCTTTTGGCAGCAAGAAGCTTCTCTTTAAGGCCACCTATGGGCAGCACCTTACCCCGTAGAGTAATCTCTCCAGTCATGGCGATATCGCACCTGACAGGGTGCCCAGAGAGAGCGCTCGCTATGGCTGTGGCTATGGTAATTCCAGCAGAAGGGCCATCCTTAGGAATGGCTCCCTCAGGCACATGTATGTGAAGATCAAACATCTTGTGAAAGTTCTTGGGTATACCCAAAACATCTCTACGAGAACGCACATAGGAAAGAGCCGCCCTTGCAGACTCCTGCATCACATCTCCAAGCTGACCAGTAAGGATCAGCTCTCCCTTACCTTCAACGGCAAGCACCTCCGTGAGAAGGAGCTCACCTCCGTTTTCGGTCCAGGCAAGGCCCTGCACCACTCCAACCTCAGGCTCCTTAAGGGCATCCTGACGTTTGTACTTTGGAACTCCTAAAAGCTCTTCCACCAAAGCCTCATCCACCACCACCGGAGGCTTAAGCTCTCCAATAGTTATGCCCTTAACCACCTTGCGGCAAAGCTTTGCAAGCTCCCTCTCCAGATTTCTAACTCCAGCCTCCTTGGTGTATTCCCTTATGATCTTTAGAAGCACCTCATCGGAAACCTTCATCTCGTCGGATTTAAGACCGTGAGCCTTGTACAGTTTGGGGAGAAGATAATCTCTGGCTATATGTAATTTTTCAACCTCCGTGTATCCAGGGATCCTTATGACTTCCATCCTGTCCAAAAGAGGTCTGGGGATGGTGTGAATAACATTGGCAGTGGCTATAAAGAAAACCTCAGATAGATCAAAGTCCACCCCAAGATAGTGATCGCTGAACCGGCTGTTCTGTTCCGGATCAAGCACCTCAAGAAGGGCAGAAGAGGGATCGCCCCTGAAATCAGAACCAAGCTTATCTATCTCATCCAGTACCATGACAGGGTTCTTTGTGCCTGCCCTGCGAATCATCTGTATTATACGGCCGGGCAGAGCACCAACATAGGTTCTTCTGTGCCCTCTGATCTCCGCCTCGTCCCTTACGCCTCCCAAAGAAACCCTCACGAATCTCCTACCCATGGCCTTAGCAATGGACTTGCCCAAAGAGGTCTTTCCTACACCGGGAGGTCCAACGAGACAGAGAATAGGTCCTTTGTTGCTTTTGGTGCGCTTTCTCACAGCAAGGTACTCAAGAATTCTCTCCTTAACCTCTTTCAGACCGTAGTGATCTTCATCCAATATCCTCCTCGCCTTTTCAAGATCCAGTCTATCGCGGCTCCTCTTGCTCCACGGAAGGTTAACAAGCCAATCAAGGTAGTTTCTGACCACTGTGGCTTCGGCAGAGGTAGGAGGCATCATCTCAAACTTTCTGAGTTCTGCTTCTGCTTTTTTCCTAACCTCAGGAGGCATCCCCGCCTTCTTAATAGCCTCCCTCAGCTCCTCTATCTCATCAAATTCCCCCCTACCCAACTCCTTCTGAATGGCCTTAAGCTGCTCATTCAGGTAGTACTCCTTCTGATTCCTTTCTATCTGTTTCTTGACTTCCTCTTTTATCTTCTTTTCAACCTCTAAGATCTCTATCTCAGAAAGGAGCACCCGGTATATACGTTTCAGCCTTTCGGTAACGTCTATGGTGCTCAAAATCCTCTGCTTTTCGTGGGTCTTTACAGAAAGATGAAAGGCAACCGTGTCTGCAAACCTATCCAGATCCTCCATCTCTCTAACAGAAGAAACCACCTCACTCGGAACCTTTTGACTAAGCTCAGAGTACTTTTCAAAGGCTTCTTCAATAAGCCTCCTTACAGCCTCCCCCTCCTCGGTTTGGGGAGAATCGGAAAATATAGGAAGCACCTTGGCCCTGATAAACTCGCCCTGATCATAGAACTCAAGGAGTCTCGCCCTGCATATCCCCTCAACCAGCATTTTTATGGTGCCATCAGGAAGCTTTATGCTCTGGATAATGGAAGCTATAACTCCCACACCAAACACATCTTCCCTTGCCGGCTCATCTATATCCGGATCCACCTGGGTCACCAAAAAGAGCTGTTTGTCCGTCCTCAAGGCAAACTCCGTGGCCTTCACAGAACGTTCCCTACCCACAAAAAGGGGCACGATGGAACCAGGAAAAACCACTAAATCCCTCAGCGGTATTACCGGATATGTATCTTTATTCTTCATGCTATCCTCAGCTCGCTTTTTGATAGACTAATATAGGCTGTTTTCTCTTCTTAACAACCTCCTCGTTGATTATACACTCTTTCACCTGCCCTGCCAAAGAAGGTATCTCATACATTATATCGAGCATAATCTCTTCCATTATAGCCCTGAGTCCTCTGGCACCCAGTCCCCTCTCTATGGCTTCTCTGGCAATGAGCTTCAGAGCACCATCGGTGAACGTGAGCTTAACCCCTTCCATCTCAAACATCTTGGCGTATTGTTTCACCAAAGCGTTCTTAGGCTCCACCAGTATCCTGTAAAGATCCTTCTCGGTGAGCTTGTGTAGAGTTGCAATCACAGGCACCCTACCAACAAACTCAGGTATCATCCCGTACTTTATCAGATCTATAGGCTGGACATGCTCAAGTATTTCATCCTTATCCACCTTTTTGGCGCTCTCCTTGCCAAAACCTATAGAAGCCTTGCCAATCCTCCTTTCAATAATCCTATCAAGTCCCACAAAAGCCCCGCCACAAATGAACAGTATGTTGGTGGTGTCCACCTGAATCATCTCCTGATGGGGATGCTTCCTTCCCCCCTGAGGAGGCACATTGGCAACGGTCCCTTCAAGGATCTTCAACAGGGCCTGTTGCACCCCCTCTCCAGAAACATCCCGAGTGATGGAGGGATTCTCAGACTTTCTCGCAATCTTATCTATCTCGTCTATGTAAACTATGCCAATCTCCGCCCTCTCTATGTCGTAATCTGCCGCCTGAACAAGCCTCAAAAGCACATTCTCCACATCCTCCCCCACATAACCTGCCTCAGTCAGGGTTGTAGCATCCGCGATGGCAAAGGGAACATCCAAAAGCTTGGCAAGACACTGAGCGATCAGGGTCTTACCGGAACCTGTGGGTCCTATGAGCAGTATGTTTGATTTCTGTAGCTCCACACCGTCGTCCTTCACCTCTCCAAACACCCTTTTGTAGTGGTTGTAAACGGCAACGGAGATTACCTTCTTGGCCTTTTCCTGACCTATAACGTACTGGTCAAGGAATTCCTTTATCTCCTTGGGAGTGGGTAACTTTTCCGGCTTGTATTTTTCTGCAGAACGCTCGCTGTTGTTTATGATCCTGTTGCATAGCCCCACACATCTATCACATATATAAACACCAGGACCTGCTATGATCTTTCTAACCTCTTTCTGACTTTTACCGCAGAAGGAACACCTAATCTCGCCCCCCTCATCAAACATGGCTATCTCCCCCTTCTTTTAGAGGTCCTTCCCCTTGAAACTATCACTTGGTCCACTATGCCGTACTCTTTGGCCTCATCAGCGCTCATGAAGTAATCCCTATCCGTATCCTGCCTTATCTTTTCAATGGGCTGTCCCGTATGCTTAGCTAAAATACTCTCCAGCGTTTCCTTCAACTTCAATATCTCCTTGGCGTGTATCTCTATTTCCTTTGCCTGACCGTGAAAGCCCCCTATAGGCTGATGTATCATCACACGGGAATGGGGAAGGGCGTACCTTTTACCCTTCGCCCCGGCGGCAAGAAGCACCGCAGCCATACTGGCCGCCTGCCCGATACAGATGGTGCTCACATCAGGCTTAACGTACTGCATAGTATCGTATATGGCCAATCCAGCAGTAACAGATCCACCGGGGGAGTTTATGTAAAGATAGATATCCTTCTGCGGATCCTCAGCTTCCAAAAAGAGTAGCTGGGCTACAACCAAGTTGGCCACATGATCATCTATAGGAGTACCCAAGAAAATGATCCTGTCTTTAAGCAGACGGGAATAAATATCATAGGCCCTCTCTCCCCTGTCCGTCTGCTCCACAACAATGGGAATCAACGGCATTACCTATCCCCCTCCTCCCTTTTAAGAGGTGTCTCCTTCTCCACCACCTTCACTTTGGTTAAAAGATGCTCAAGGGTCTTCTTGATCAACATATCCTCTATCAGGCTGTTCAATTTGCCTGTTTTCTGCATAATGGAAACTATCTGTTCCATAGGGATGTTTGAGGATTTGGAAAGTCGCTCAAGATGAGCCTCAACATCCCCTCTTGTGACCTCAACCCCTTCTTTCTTAGCGATCTCTCTAAGGACATAGGCCAACCTGAGATCTTTCTCCACAGCTCCTTTAAGCTCATCCCTCTTTTTCTCCAAATCCTCTTCTTTGGGCTGAACCCCCTGAATCCTGAGATCCAACTCGTAATCCTTCATCCGCTTCTCAAGCTCCTGCTCAACAAGACTCGGAGGCAACGGGAAATCATACTGTTCCGCTAGCTTCTCGGCTAACCTTGCAAGGGCGTTGTTGTGTGCTGTCTTGGCAAGCTCCTCCTCAAGCTGAGCCCTCGCCTTCTCCTTAAGAGCCTCAACCGTTTCCACTCCAAACTTCTTGGCAAACTCCTCGTCAAGCTCAGGAACCAATTTTCTCTTTACACTTTTCAAAACACACTTAAATGCCACCTTCTTGCCGGCCACCCTCTTGTCAAAGTGATCTTCTGGAAACTCCACCTCTACATCAAACCTGTCTCCAGCCTTGTGTCCCACAACCTGCTCGTCAAACCCTTTAACCGTCTCTCCTGCCCCTAATGTAATAGTAGCCCCCTCTATCTTGCTGTCCTCAATAGGCTCGCCCCCTTCGTAAACCTCGTAATCCATAACGACTACATCCCCCATCTCAGCGGGACCGTCTTTATCCTCCAAAGTAGCCATGTTCTGCCTCAACTCGTCTATGAATCTGTCCACATCCTCATCAGTTATCACAAACTTCTCCTTCTCAACTTCTATATTTGTATAGTCTTTAAGCTCAAACTCCGGATGAACCTCCATAACAACCCTGTATTTAAAGGGCTTACCCTCATCAAACTCCACATCCTCAAAGGAAGGATCGGCAGCAGGCTTTAAGTCATGCTCTTCCAGCAACTTCTCATAGGACTCCCTGAAAAGGGCCTCCATCACCTGTGCTTTAGCGTATTCCCCAAAACGAGCTTTAACTATGGAAAGAGGCGCCTTGCCCGGACGAAATCCAGGAATGCGAACTTCCCTTTTCAACTGGTTGTAAACCTCTTTGAAAGCGGCATCTACCCTCTCCTGAGGAACCTCCACCAGAACGGATTTTTTGCAGGGGGCCAACTCCTCAATCTCTACCTTCATCTTTCCTCCTCACTTTTTT
>WGAU01000132.1 GCA_015494645.1 Aquificota bacterium | reverse complement strand
GAGATGGATAGATGAAAAAGCTTTTAAAAGTTGAAGATGCCGTAGGTAAAGTACTATGCCACGATGTAACGGAAGTTGACGTAGACAAAGGCGTCAAAGGGCCTGCTTTTAAAAAGGGCCATATTATTGCGGAAAAAGACATTCCTAAGCTCAAAAAGCTGGGCAAAGAATACATATACGTCCTTGAGCTATCCGAGGATGAGATTCACGAAGATGACGCCGCTGTCATGCTTGCAGAAGCCCTTATGGGGGAAAACACCTATAGAGATGAAAAGCCTTCGGAAGGTAAAATTCGTATATTCTCCAAAGTCAGAGGGGCAACCTGCATTGACAAAAAGCGCATAATTGCCATGAACATGATCGGAGAACCTTCTTGTGCTACCATCCACGATGGATTTCCTGTTAAGGAAGGTGATGTAATAGCAGCAGTTAGGATAATCTCATTGACAGCGCCTAAAAAAGAAGTGGAAGAGGCCTGCTGTATAGGCAGAGGCGCCATAAAAGTCCTGCCGTTTATACCCAAAAAAGCAGGGCTTATAATAACAGGAACGGAGATATACACTGGGCGCATAGAGGACAAATTCTATCCAAGGCTTAAACCCAAGCTAAAGGAGTACTTGGTAAGCATAGAGGAGAAAATAATTCTACCCGATGATCTTGCCAAGATAAAAAGAAAAATGTTGGAGTTTATTGAGAGGTACGATCTTGTCTTCCTAACAGGTGGAACGTCTGTAGATCCGGACGATGTAACCTACAGGGCTATAAAAGACGCAGGCTGCAAAGACTTTATAAGGGGAAATCCTATGCAGCCGGGGAACATGCTCACCATGGGCTGGATAGAGGAAAAGCCTGTTGTAGCCATACCTGCTGCTGCCCTCTTTTTCAAAGCCACGGCACTTGACGTATGGCTACCTTACCTGCTAACCGGCAGGAAAATAACAAGAGAGGTCGTTGCAAACAAAGCAGTAGGAGGCTTATGCCACAGATGCCCCGTATGTGTCTTCCCCGTATGTCCCTTCGGGAGAAGCTGACATGAAATGCACCGTAAAAGAGGCAAAGCAGATCATAGCTGAGTTAGCCCACCCTATAGGCACAGAGATAGTTACCCTTGAAAGAGCATATGACAGGATAATAGCTCAAGACATTGTTGCTCCATCGGACATACCAGCAGGCTCAACATCTGCCATGGACGGGTATGCCTTCAGAACCGAAGATATTGGAGATCTACCATGCAGGCTTAGAATTGCCGGGGAAGTATTAGCAAAGGACGCCCCTCCCGAGCTTGCACCGAAGGAAACTTTTTATGTTGCCACAGGAGCACAGATACCAAGAGGCGCAGATACAGTGATAAAGATAGAAGACGCCAAAATAGAAGAGCAATACCTAATAGTGTACAAACTTCCAGAAAAAGGGCAGTTCATCAATCCCAAAGGCTCTGAAATCAAAAAGGGAGACAGAGTTATAAAGGAAGGAACCCGGCTGAACCACAGGCTTGTAGGGCTTCTTGCCCACTTGGGTATATACAAGATCAAGGTATATAAAAGGCCGTCGGTAGGCATAATCGTAACAGGAGATGAGATCGCAGAACCTTTTGAAAAAGGCACCACCAAAAACACCAACCTATATATCCTGATGGGACTCTTGCGAAGGGAGGGTGCAGAGGTTCACTACGCAGACAGGGTAAAGGATGCTCCCAACAACATCAAAAACAGCATAGCGGAAGCTGTTAAACACTACAACATAGTGGTTACCACAGGGGGAGTATCCGTTGGAAAATCCGATTACGTAAGAAACGCCCTTAAGGATTTGCAAGCGGACATACATATAACGGAAACAACCGTGAAACCAGGAAGGCCTTTGGTATTTGCCACCTTAGAAAACACACTATTATTTGGACTGCCCGGATACCCCTCAGCCATGCTTGTAAACGCCCTTGAATTTCTCTTACCGGCGTTGAGAAAGATGCAGGGCAAGGCCAACTGGGACAACACATACCACAGGGCCGTAGCCGCTGAGGACTTTAAATCAAGAAAAGGAAAGGCCTACTACATAAGAGTAAATCTTGAGAACATAGACGGGACCCTGTACGCAAAAAGTGCTGGAAGCCAGCTCACATCAAACTACTTTACAAGCGCTATCTGTAATGCTTTTCTCATCATCCCAGAAGAGAAGGAAAGGATTATCAAAGGAGAAACAGCCAACATTCTCATTCCTTAATTACACGAACATCTATACAGATCGCTTTCTCTCCTCCTTTTAGATTGCCCACGAAAGATAACAGTAAATCTTTTAGCAACCTTTCCACGAAAGGCTTCATGGACACTCTCTCACCGTTAACCCACAAAGCTACCTGGCCCAGCACATCGCTATGGCAAAAAGCTCTTTCCCTAAGGATGAAGTCTGCAAGCTCTGAAACCTGCGAAAAAGAGAAGATAGGCACATCCCACGGTGACTCTCCTGTATCGGAAACCACTGCTACCACGTTAGTAACACTTTCCCAATAATCTTCACTCCATTTCCTGTATACTGCCACTTTAGGCAACTTACTTCTTCTGAACCCCTCGCATAAAACCACATCTGCACAAACAGACAGTTTCCATAAAGTATCCTCAACGGATCTAACGCCTTCCATACGAAACACCCCATCGGGAGCATTGAGTATCACCTCAAGGGCACCGGCATCTTTTAGCAAGGTGGTGTCTGTTCCCTCTCTTTTGAAAACATCCGTGTGTTTGGTGGACTTAACCACTGCCGTTTTAACTCTCCTTGCATCAAACTCTTTAATCAGTTGAGACAACAAAGTAGTCTTCCCAGAATTGTGGGGTCCGCAGAAAGTAACCACCCTCACCCTTCAATCCTCGTCTATCTTCTGTCTCATGGCCAACTTAGCGGCAAGCTCCTCAATCTTGTCCTTCTGTTTGGTTTCGCTCACATCTCCAAGGACTGTCTTTATCTTTGGCAAAGGTGCCGCCTCAGAAGGATTCCATAACGGATACTCAATTCCCGCCAACCTGTTTAGAACAAAGCCTACAGCGCATATCACCACAACAGAAGCTATCATTCCAACACCCTGATAGTAGCTTTTCACAAGACCAAGGGATGCTATCAAACAGCTTGAAGCAGCTGGCGGATGAAGCACCCCTGTAAGAGCCATAAACATGCTCAAAATGCCCATGGAAACTCCAGAAGAAAGCACCACCAGATGGGAATGCTGGGCTATGCCTATATGTTCCAAGACCTGAAAAGAAACAACTCCGATAACAATACCTGCTAAATGTCCCAGAACGGTGTTTCTTGGAGCCGATATAGCCGCAGAAGGAAAGTAAAAGATCAAAAAAACCGTGGGACCAAGGGACGGAAACACATAAACCCACGATGTCAAGTAGGCAGTCAAACTAAGAATAGCCATGCACAACATAACGGCAACAAGAAGGTAAAGGGAAGTAGCCGTTCTTACGCCCAGTTTAGTGGTAAGATACCAATAACTCAATCTGTATAACTTTGATATCTCCCAAGCTATCCTCTCAGAAAACTTGATTTTAACCCTCCTGTGGGATATTTCAAATCCTCAGAAGGTATTAAGTAATGAAGCTTTTCAAAAAAATAAAGAGATACGCAGCTCTGAGCACTGGCAATTTTGAAAAGATCTTTAGAGACAAGGAAATACCGCCTCTTCCAGAAGCAGTTATGAAACTCCTTGATGCTCTTAAAGATCCAGAAATTCACATAGGGAACATCGCCCACATAGTTAGTTCCGATCCCGGATTATCCACAGAAGTGTTAAAACTGGCAAATTCCCCTTTATTCGGACTGAGGAGTGAAATAAAAAGCGTTCAGCAGGCCATCTCCACCCTCGGACTGAAAAGGCTTGAGAACATTGCTATAACCTACGGAGTAAAAAAAGCGGTAAAAGATCCAAAGGTGGGAGGCTTTGATTTCAATCTGTTCTGGAGTGTCTCTCTCTACAGAGCCATCTTTAGCAAAGAAATATCCGTTGCCACCGAGATCGGGGACCCAGACGAAGCTTTCACCGGAGCCTTACTTCAGGATATTGCACTGCCTGTTCTCTTGAAAGATTGGTTTGAAGAGTACAAAATGGTTTACGACACATGGATCAAAGAAGGTAAACAACTATCAAAGGTGGAAGACAAAAGACTTTCCTGGAACCATGCACAGGCAGGGGCATGGATGGCCAAGAAATGGGGCTTTCCCGCCATACTGGTATGCTGCATAGGATTACACACGGAAAGTCTTGAAAAGATAGAAAAACTTGAACTTTTAGACACATCTGTAACCCCCGTAGTGATATCTTCCAAGGTCCCTTTGAAAAACAACGGGGAAATTGAGCTTTTCAAGCAGGAATTGAACACCTTAAGAATCCCCTTAGAAAAGGCCAAAGAGATAGGAGACAAAAGCTACGAGCTACTGAAAGAGCTCGCTTCCAACTTCAACATAAGAGAGATAAAAGTGCCTCCTCTTTCCCAGCAACTTGAAGAGATATGTCAGGCTTGATCCACCTGATCCTCAAAGTACTTCTTAACCTTGTACCTCAACACTCGCTCAGAAATACCCAGCATTCTCGCCGCTTTTGACTTATTCCCACCAGTAGTCTCCAACGCTTTCTTAATTCTTTCTCTCTCCAAAAGCTCAACGGCCTCATCCAAAGGTAAACTGAACAATGCATCGGTTATATCCCCGGCTGATCCCGAAACCCTAAGATCAGAGACATCCAAATACTCTTCATCGGAAAGAACCACAGCCCTCTCCACCATATTCTCCAGTTCCCTAACATTGCCCGGAAAGCTGTAGGTAAGCAGAAACTCCTTAGCTTCTCTGGTAAAACCTTTCAAAACCTTTCCATATTTCTGGGAAAATCTTTTCAAAAAGGTCTCAGCCAGAGGAAGAATATCTTCTTTTCTTTCCCTCAAGGGAGGAATATGTATGCTGAAAACATTGAGCCTCCAGTAAAGATCCTCTCTAAAGATTCCCTCCCTTACCATTTCCTCAAGGTCCCGATTGGTAGCAGTCACCACCCTAACATCAACCTTCTTCTCCCTGTTGCCCCCCACTCTCCTAACAGACCTGTCCTGTAGCACCCTCAACAGCTTTGCCTGCAAAGCCAACGGTAACTCCCCCACTTCGTCCAAAAAAATGGTGCCTCCATCGGCTTCTTCAAAAAGCCCTGGCTTTGCCTTATGGGCACCCGTGAAAGCTCCCTTCTCGTATCCAAAAAGCTCAGCCTCCAACAAGTTCTCAGGAATAGCAGCACAGTTAACCTTAACAAAAGGACCAGTAGCTCTGGGACTTAACTTGTGAACCAAGCTTGCCACCACCTCTTTGCCCGTGCCAGATTCACCGGTTACAAGAACAGTTGCATCAGTAGGAGCCACCTTACCCACAAGGGACAACACCCGCTTCATGGCATCACTTTCAGCAATCACACCAAGCTCAGAAGGAAGAGTCAGTTCCCGTAGCTTAACCCTCAGACTTTCAACTTCCCGATGCAGTTTGTGCTGGGAGTAGGCACGGTTGAGTATTATTAAAAGCTCCTCAAGATTAACGGGTTTGGAAAGGTAGTGGAAAGCTCCCATCCTCATAGCCTCAACCGCATTCTCCACAGAAGCAAAGGCGGTAAGCATTACAACTGGAAGAAGAGGCTTTGAGTCTTTTATTTTTTCAAAAACCTCAAGACCGTCCATATCAGGCAGCTTCCAGTCCAAAACCACAACATCAGGATCCCAATCAAGTTTACCCAAAACCTCCTTTCCGGTTCCCACACCAACCACATCCATACCCTTGGCTTTTAGAAACCTTGCAAGAGTCTCCCTCTGCATCCTGTCGTCCTCAACCAAAAGCACCTTCACCTTCCACCTCCCAGAGGGATCCTCAACTCAAAACATATTTCTCCTTCCCTCTGATCCAGCACAACCTCTCCACCATGGGCTTTCGCCACTTCTCTTGCAATGTAGAGTCCCAAGCCGAACCCTTCAGAACGCGTGGTGAAAAAAGGCTCAAAAATTTTCTCGGCAACATTATTAGGCATAGGTCCTCCGGGATTACACACCTTGAAGACCACGTGCCTTCCCTCTTGAAACACTGAAAGCTTCACACTACCCCCGGGTTCAGTATGCTCAAAGGCGTTCCTCACCAAGTTATCAACAGCCCTATAAAGCCATTTCACATCTCCCCTAACAATGCCGGAAAACCCTCTGTCCACCTCAAAAGAAACTCTAAACCTTCTCGCCCTCTCTCCCATATTAAGCTCAAGTTGGGCAACAAGGTCATCTACCAAAAACTCCCTATCCTCCACAGATATTCCCTTGGAAATGCTAAGCAACTCTTCCGTAAGCTCACTGATCTTGCCTACACTTTCTGTGGCCATACTTAGAAGTTCTTTCTCCCCGTTACAACACTGCAAGAACATGGAAATCACATTGAGCGGATTCCTTATTTCGTGAGCGATAACCGCTGCCGTTTTACCAACCACTGCGAGGTTCTCAACGGCCTTTAACTTTTCTTCCATAGACTTTCTTGTTTTCTCCTTGAGATAGAAAAACCGGGCAACGAGAAACATACAGAAAGAAGCTACAAGCCACAGCAAAAAACCATAAATCTT
>WGAU01000131.1 GCA_015494645.1 Aquificota bacterium | reverse complement strand
TGGAACTTTTCCAAAGGGTTGAGGATCAGTCTGTCTATAAGCACATAGATGAGTACAAAGACCAAGAAAAAAGAAGATACAGAGTAAACGGCCATATAGATCTTGTCTTTATGAAGTTTTTCAATGGCTTTGTCTGCAGGGAAAGATATGCTGACACATCCTTTTACTTTTCCTGAATAACTGGTGTGGCAATTGGTGCATTCTCTCTTAAATCTTAATGGAGCTGCGAATCTGAAGAAGGTGTGGTTCTTACTCCTTTGCACTTCCCAATAACTGTCTTTGTTTTCAAGAACTTTGAGGGCTCTTTTCTCAAAATCATCCGGAGCGTGTTGGGGATTGTTGGGGTGTAGGACGGCTATTTTGATTCTGTACGGAAAGACCCCTTCCTTTTTGGTGTATTCGGTAAGTTTTGCCACAAAATGGGAGGGGGTGATGAGTTGAAAAGTGTTGTTGTCTTTTATGTATATTCCGCCCTTTTCCGAGATCCAGTGTCTTGTAAGTATAATTGTGTGGTAGATTCCCTCTGCCTGATGTTTTAAGTGTTCTTTTAAGGTTTTTTCCTGATTGTCAGCTATCCAGTAGTAAAAGAAGAACCACAATCCGCCCAGCAGAAGGAGAAGAGAGGTTGTTATCTTGCTTTTTACCATCATGTCTTTGTATCCTAAATGCAAAGGATGAACAAAGGCAAGGGGATAGTGCAATGGGAGAGTTTAAGATAGCCACGTTCAATGTGAACTCTATAAGGACGAGACTTCCGTTGGTCAGGAGTTGGTTGGAGAAAAGCGTTCCCGATGTTTTATGCATGCAGGAGACAAAAACTCCCGACGATAAGTTCCCTAAAGGTGAGTTTGAGGCTATTGGCTACAATGTGGTTTGCAGTGGAAAAGGTGGCAGGAATGGGGTTGCGATTTTGAGCAGAGAAGAGCCTGTTGAAGTAATTTATGGTTTTGACGACAGCGAGGAGTCGGATGAGGACAGGCTTGTGGCTGTTAAGTTGCCTTCTGGGCTTTGGGTGGTGAACACTTATGTTCCTCAGGGCCAGAAGCCCGAATCGCCTATGTTTCAGTATAAACTCAAATGGTTTGATAGGTTGAGGAGCTTTTTTGAAAGGCATTTTTCCCCTGATGATATGCTTGTGTGGTGTGGGGACATGAATGTTGCACCTTTGCCCATAGATGTGCACAATCCCAAGAGGCTGTTGGGTCATGTATGTTTTCGTCCTGAGGTGTGGGAATCCTTTGAGAAGGTGAAGTCTTGGGGCTTTGTAGATCTATTTAGAAAGCACCATCCCGATGAGCCGGGACACTACACCTTTTTTGACTATAGAGTTCCGAAAGCAGTAGAAAGGGGCCTTGGGTGGCGTGTGGATCATATTTTAGCCACCCAGCCCCTTGCAGACAGGTGCTCTGACTGCTGGATAGATCTGGAGCCTCGCTTAGCTCCAAGGCCCTCAGATCATACCCCTTTGATTGCTCTATTTGACCTTTAGGGCTATTCCTCTTCTACCTGAATGCTGATCTCTTTGGGCTTAACTTCCTCTTTCTTAGGTAGTATAATGGTGAGAACACCGTGTTTCAAAGTAGCTTTTATCTTGTCCTTTTCTATGCTCTTGGGCAGGATAAAAGTTCTCTGGAACTTTCCATAAACCCTTTCTGCTCTGTGATAAGTTTCCTTTTCCATGTCCCTTTCAAATTTCTTCTCACCTCTGATGATGAGGGTATCGTCTTCGACCTTTATCTCCACATCACCTTGGGAAACTCCGGGCACCTCAGCCTTTATGACTATCTCGTTTTCTGTTTCGTATATGTCCACCGGAGGCACCCATGATCCGGTTTTTATCTCCTCCCCCTCTCCCAAAAGATTCTCAAATATCTTATCCATCTGGCTCTTTAGATTGGTCAACTCTTTGAATGGATCCCATCTCTGAATTGCCATGGTTCCACCTCCCTTTCTTTTTTGCTGAGTATAAAATATGTCTTTAGCATATTCTTGTCAACTTTTTTGATTGTAAAATTATCAATATTGATTTGCCCACCTTTAGCGGATATACCCTTGGAAACCTCAGAGGGAGAAATCGCTTGAGGGTTGTGGTTATTCCGGCCAGATACGGTTCTTCCCGTTTTCCCGGTAAGCCGTTGGTGGAGATAGCTGGCAAGCCTTTGGTGCAGTGGGTTTACGAAAGGGCTTCACTGTCAAATCTTGCCCATGAAATTTATGTTGCCACCGACGATGAGCGCATTGCCAGGTGTGTTTGGGGCTTTGGCGGTAAGGTTCTTATGACGCCTGAATGTCCTACAGGTTCCGATAGGGTGGCTTATGTGACGGAGCGTTTCGGTAAGGACTGGGAGTTTATTGTTAATGTTCAGGGGGATGAGCCTTTAATTGATCCTTCTGTTGTAGATAAGGTCTTTCGGGCCCTTGAGAAAAACACTGACTGCATAGTTACCATGAAAAGAAGGATAGATTCGGAAGAGGATTACCATAACCCCAATGTTGTGAAGGTGGTGTGTGATAGAAGCGGATTTGCCCTTTACTTTTCCAGGTCTCCTATTCCCTTTTTCAGGGGTAAGGGTAGGGCTTACAGGCACATTGGAATTTATGGTTATGGCAGAGAGACGCTTTTGAGGTATGTGAGGCTACCCCAGAGTGATCTTGAGGTGGCAGAGGGACTTGAGCAGTTGAGGGCCCTTCAGAACGGCATAAAAATTTTGGTTTTAGAAACGGAATACGAAGCCATAGGTGTGGATGTGCCAGAGGATGTGGAGAAAGTAAAGAGGATTTTGACGGGGTGTAGTGATGGCTAAGTATATATTCGTTACAGGTGGTGTCATTTCTTCCTTGGGCAAGGGAGTGGCCTGTGCTTCCATAGGTGCTCTTCTTGAGGCGAGGGGCTTTAAGGTAACCTTTCTTAAATTTGATCCTTACGTGAACGTGGATCCAGGAACCATGAATCCTTTCCAGCACGGTGAGGTTTATGTGACGGACGACGGGGCAGAAACAGATTTAGACTTAGGGCACTATGAAAGATTTACCAATGCCAAGATGGGCAGGGACAACAATGCTACCACAGGCAAGATCTACCACACAGTGATAACCAAGGAGAGACGCGGAGATTACTTGGGAACTACGGTGCAGGTGATTCCTCATATCACCGAAGAGATAAAGAACTGTATAAAAAAAATAAGCACCGGTTGCGATGTGGTGATTGTGGAGATAGGTGGGACTGTAGGAGATATAGAGAGTTTGCCCTTTCTTGAGGCTATAAGGCAGTTTGGGCTTGAGGTGGGAAAGGAGAACGCTTTTTACATTCACCTCACTTTGGTTCCTTACATAAAGACAGCAGGTGAGCTTAAAACAAAGCCCACCCAGCATTCTGTCAAGGAACTGAGAGCTATAGGTATTCAGCCGGATATGATAATATGCCGCACGGACAGGTTCCTGCCCGAGGATATTAAGGCTAAGATTTCTCTGTTTTGTAACGTTGATAAAAAAGCAGTGATTACCGGGAAGGATGTGGACAGTATATACGAGATTCCCTTGGTGTTCCATGCAGAGGGGGCTGACGAGATCATAGTTGAGCGGCTTGGGCTGCCCAAGAGGGAACCGGATCTTACGTTCTGGAAGGAGTATACGGAAAGGGAAAAACAATGCAGTGATGAGGTTGTGGTGGGTATAGTGGGCAAATACGCCGATCTGCATGACTCTTATAAAAGCCTTGTTGAGGCTATAAAGCATGCAGGAGTGGCTAACTGTGTGAAGCCCGTCATAGAATGGATAAGTGCTGAAGATGTAGAGAGGCAGGGACCGGAGCCGCTGATGAAAGGCGTTGATGCGGTGATAGTGCCCGGTGGTTTTGGCGTTAGGGGAGTTGAGGGCAAGGTGGAAAGTATAAGATACGTTAGGGAAAAGGAAGTGCCCTTTTTGGGAATATGCTTGGGTATGCAGTGTGCCGTTATTGAGTTCGCAAGAAATGTATGTGGTTTAAAAGGGGCGAACAGCACCGAGTTTGATAAGAATACACCGCATCCTGTGATCCATCTTTTGCCTGAGCAGGAGCATGTTACTTTCAAAGGAGGAACCATGAGATTAGGGGCGTACCCTTGTGTTCTTTCCAAGGATACCCTTTCATATAGTGCCTATGGAGTTGAGGAGATTGTGGAGAGGCACAGACACAGATACGAGTTCAACAACGAATACAGGCAAGCCCTTTCCGATAGGGGGCTTGTTATAGCAGGGGTTTATCCCAAGGCGGATCTTGTGGAGATAGTTGAGATAAAAGATCATCCGTGGTTTGTGGCTGTTCAGTTCCATCCCGAGTTTAAGTCCAAGCCTTTTAAACCACATCCCCTTTTTGTGAACCTTATCAAAGCTGCCAAGGAGAGGCGTTATGGCTGTTAGCTTTCCCATAGCGGGGAAGTTCAGGGTAGGTCAGGATCAACCTCTGTTTTTCATACTTGGTCCATGTGTAATTGAGACAGAATCGGTGCTTATGGAAACGGCAGAGTCTATAACGAGTTTGAGGGAGAGGCTGAGGATAAATGTAATATTCAAAGCATCCTACGACAAGGCTAACAGGACGAGCCTTCGTTCCTTCCGAGGACCAGGCTTGCGGGCAGGGCTTGAGATGCTGGCTAAGGTAAGGGACGAGTTTGATCTTCCTATCATTTCCGATGTGCATAAAGAGGAGGAGATGGAGCTTGCGGAAGAGGTGCTTGATGTGGTGCAGATTCCTGCTTTTCTGTGCAGACAGACAGATCTGCTTGTGAGGGCTGGGCAATCGGAGAAGCCGGTGAATGTGAAGAAAGGACAGTTTATGTCTCCTTATGACATGAAGTACGCCGTTGAGAAAGTATCATCTACCGGTAACTTTCAGGTGATGCTGACGGAAAGGGGAACCACTTTTGGCTACAACAACCTTGTGGTGGATATGCGTTCCATCCCTATTATGCGTTCCTTTGGTGTTCCTGTGGTGTTTGATGCTACTCACAGTGTCCAGTTGCCTGGAGGTGCAGGTGGTGCCTCCGGTGGGCAGAGGGAATTTGTAGAACCTTTGGCCAAGGCTGCTGTTGCGGCAGGAGCCGATGGGATATTTATGGAAGTGCACCCCAATCCCGAATGTGCCCTTTGTGATGGTCCAAACTCTGTGCCTTTGAATACTTTAGAGGATCTTTTAAAAAGGCTTTTGGATATTGCCTCGGTGGTGAGGGGGCTATGACGAGGGAGGAGATAATCGCGGAAGGTAGGAGGGTTGTTGAGATAGAGCTTGAGGCTGTTGAGGGTTTGATGGGTAAAATTGACCAGAACTTTGCCGAGGCGGTTGAGATCCTTTACAACTGCAGAGGTAGGGTGGTTTTTACAGGAATGGGGAAATCAGGAATCATTGCCAGAAAGATAGCTGCTACCATGGCAAGCACAGGCACTCCTTCTTTCTTCCTTCATCCTGCCGAGGGAGTACATGGTGATTTGGGGATGATAACCAAGGGAGATGTGGTGGTGGCTATTTCCAACTCGGGTGCCACGAAAGAGGTTCTTGAGGTTATCCCTGTTGTTAAGAGGCTGGGGTTGAAGTTGATTGCCATGACCGGCAATTTATCTTCGGAGCTGGCTAAAAGGGCCGATGTGGTGCTTGACGTGTCTGTTAAGAGAGAAGCCTGCCCTTTGGGGCTGGCCCCAACTGCAAGCACCACGGCCACGTTGGTTATGGGCGATGCTCTGGCTATGGCTCTGTTGAAGAGAAAGGGATTCAAAAGGGAGGATTTTGCCTTTGTTCATCCTGCAGGTTCCCTTGGTAAGAGGTTGCTCCTCAAGGTGGAGGATCTCATGCACGCAGGAGAAGAGGTGCCAAAAGTGTCACCCGACACTTCTATGAAGGATGTGGTCATAGAGATATCGGCCAAAAGGCTGGGAATGACCACCGTTGTGGATGAGAGAGACAAGTTGGTTGGTGTCATTACCGATGGAGATTTGAGGAGATTGCTGGAGAGGATGGGCAAGGCGCTTTTTGATGTAAAAGCTAAGGATGTTATGACCAAGGATCCTAAGGTGATAGAGAGG
>WGAU01000130.1 GCA_015494645.1 Aquificota bacterium | reverse complement strand
ATCTTAATGGGAAGGGAAAGTTTCTTCTTTAACACCCTCACAAGTTCCCTAAGCTTTGGTCCATGTATGAACGGCTCACCTCCTGTAATGGCTACTCCTTCCACAAAGCCCCTTCTTTTTAAGAGTTCATTGAAAATCAAATCCTCTGGAATATCGGGAAGGGATGCAAGTCTCTCAGGAAGAACAAGATCCACATTGTAACAGTAAGGGCATCTTAGATTACAGCCCCCGGTAAAGATGGTGAAAGCCACCTTACCGGGGTAATCAACTAAACTCGTGCCCCTATAAGCCTTTATCAAAACCCGTCACCTTCACGTAACGTCTCTCTTTGAATTCCTGCTTTTTGCCTATGTTCCAGTTGCTTACCGGCCTATAATACCCAACGACACGGGAGTAAACCTCACAGGGCACAACAAGAGCCTTCACTTTACTTGTACTTTTTCCTTTAGTTTCCACCATTTCCCTCCTCCTTTTCCACTATTTTTATGGCTCCCTCTTCAACCTGAGAGAGCTTGTCTTCATCAAGCTCAAGCTCTATGCCAAACTTCTCCAAATCTTCTTTTGTGTGTTTGTAGGGACAGAACTGATACTCTCCAGGAATGTAGCCATGCACGGGACACACCGAAAAGGTAGGAGTTATACTGAAATAGGGCAGTCTAAAATTGGTCACAACTGCCTTAACCAAGCGTTTCACCACCTCTCCATCCGGTATCTCCTCTCCCACAAACAGGTGAACCACCGTCCCTCCAGTGAACAGCACCTGTAAATCATCCTGATGACTCAGAAGCTCAAAGATATCGTCTGTCCAGCTCACAGGGGGATGGACAGAATTGGTATAGTAAGGAGCACTCTCCGTTCCTGCGGTGATTATTCTTGGGAACTTCTCTTTATCTTTTCTTGCAAGCCTGTAGGAGGCACCCTCCGCTGGGGTAGCTTCCAAGTTGTACATGTTACCCGTCTCTTCCTGAAAGTCGGCTATTCTCTCCCTCATGAAGTTCAACACCTTTATGGCAAACGCTTTTCCATCAGGATGGGTTATAGGCACCCCCAAGTAGTTGAGGCACATCTCGTTCATTCCTACAAGTCCAATGGTGGAGAAATGATTACTCCAGTAAGCGCCCGTGCACTCCTTAACTTTGGACAAATACACTCTTGAGTACGGATAGAGACCTTTCTCGGTAAAGTCTTCTATCACTTTTCTCTTTATCTCAAGGGAAACCTTAGCCAACTCCATCAGATGGGAAAGTCTATCAAAAAAGTCCTCCTCGCAGGTGGCAAGATAACCAATTCTTGGCATGTTTATGGTCACAACACCTATGGATCCTGTCAAAGGAGCTGCCCCGAACAACCCTCCCTGCCTCTTTTTCAACTCTCTGTTGTCAAGCCTCAGTCTGCAGCACATGCTTCTGGCATCTTCAGGAGACATGTCAGAGTTCACATAGTTGGCAAAATAGGGAATACCGTATCTTCTTGTCATTTCCCAAAGAGGCTCTAAGTGAGGATCATCCCAGTTGAAATCCTTAGTTATGTTGTAGGTAGGAATGGGAAAAGTAAAGATTCTACCCTTGGCATCTCCTTCTATCATCAACTCGCAGAAGGCCCTGTTTATCATGTACATCTCTTCCTGAAACTCTCCGTAGGTCTCCCTAACCAATTTTCCACCTACCACGGCATTAGCGTCTTTAAGGGTTTCGGGAACGAAAAGATCCATGGTAATATTTGTAAAAGGTGTCTGAAAGCCCACCCTTGTAGGAACGTTAAGATTGAAGAGAAACTCCTGAAGTGCCTGCTTCACTTCCTTGTAGGAAAGTCCATCGTACCTGACAAAGGGAGCCAGAAGCGTATCAAAGTTACTAAAGGCCTGAGCTCCCGCAGCCTCCCCCTGAAGGGTATAGAAGAAGTTCACAATCTGTCCGAGAGCAGTTCTAAAATGCTTGGCAGGCTTGCTTTCAATCTTACCCGGTACCCCTCCGAACCCTCTCAAAAGCAAATCGTAGAGGTCCCATCCCACACAGTAAGGCCCGAGTATGCCCAAATCGTGTATGTGAAAGTCCCCATCATCGTGAGCTTCCCCTATCTCAGACGGGTAAAGCCTGGTAAGCCAGTACTTAGCCACTATGGTGGAAGATATGTGAAAGTTCAATCCTTGAAGAGAATAGGTCATATTAGAGTTCTCATTGACCCTCCAGTCCGCCTTTTTGAGGTAATCCTCAACGATATTCACACCGTTGACTATAGCCTTGCTGATCTCCCTCGCCTGTCTTCTCTTTTCCCTGTAGAGAATGTAAGCCTTTGCCACCTTGGCATGACCATGCTCAATAAGCACTTTTTCAACTATGTCCTGAATCTCCTCAACATGAGGGACATTCCCCTTCTTGAAGAAGTTTCTGTAAAGTATAAGAGCTACTTCGTCCGCTAATTGCTCAGCCCTTTTCCTATCCGAACCTCCAACGGCCCTAACCGCTTTAAATATGGCCTCAACGATCTTGTTTCTATCAAAAGGAACTATGCTGCCATCCCGTTTCCTCACTAAAGGTTCCATTTTTAACCTCCAAAGTCATATTTCGGGTTTGAACTTACCACAGAGGAAAAAGTAAATCAACAGGCAAACACTAAATATAGTGTTTGACAAGCAGATGCAACACTATATTTAGTGAGTTTTGCAAGTCCTTTCAGCCTCTTGCCTGCAATGGTAAACTCTGTTCCAAAGCTCCTGCCTTACCCTATCCTTTTCAGAAGCATCAAGCCCGGGCTTCACCAAAAGAGGCTCCCCCACATAAAGGCATACTGGAGCTGGCTTAACCTTAAGTGAACCCTTTGGCATAACATCCCTTGTGCCATAAAAAGCCACAGGCACAAAGGGAAGTCCTGTTTCCATGAGAAGGTTCAACCCCTTCTTCCTAAAGGGCTGCAACCTACCATCCACAGAACGGGTTCCCTCAGGGAAAATACATATGGGAAAAGGCAACCCCTCGTGCAAAGCTTTTCTTATGGATTCAACGGCACGATCAGGATTTTCCCTGTCTATTTCTATAACCTTGGCAGCTCTCAGAGCCTGACCAAACACGGGTATTCTGAAAAGTTCCTTTTTAGCAAGAAAGTGCGGAATTTTTCCCAAAACATGGATGAGAACGAATATATCCATGTAGCTCTGGTGGTTGGAAACTACTATGTATTGAGGATACCTTTTCAAAACCTCCCCGTTAACCACCTTTATTTCTACCCCAGAGATCCTTATAAGGGTCCACACCCAGAACTTAGCCAAAGCCATCGCAAGCTTTCTCTCCCTTTCAACGTGGGATAGAATGATAAAAAGAGGTCCCAAAAAAAGCACGATGGCACCGCAGCTAAGCCAAAAAAGAACGGTCCTCACCTACCACCCTCCCTCATTTTAAAGTAGAGAAAGAGTCCAAAGGTAAACATAATAATACACAACCACTGAGGCAGAGACAAAGAACCTATAAACCCTCTATTATCCCCCCTGAAAAATTCCACCGCAAACCTACCAATAGAGTACAGCATGAAGTAAAGGGAGAGTATCTGACCATCAAATCTCTTGTTTTTGTAAGCCAGCGTGAGGGCAGCAAATACTGCAAAGTTGGCGAGCATGTGGTAGATCTCCGTAGGATGCAGTGGAATCCCTATAGGAGCAAGACTGTCGGGATTTTTGAAAACAATTGCCCAGGGAAGAGAACAGGGCTTTCCATAACAACATCCTGCAAAGAGACATCCTATTCTGCCTATCCCTTGAGCCAGAGGAAGCACCCAAGCTACTATGTCAAAAGCCTTGGCGAGTTCAATTCCCTTTCTTTTAAAGAATAAAGCTCCTGCCATTGCGCCAAAAGCCAGCCCTCCAATAATGGCAAGTCCTCCCTTCCATATAAACAGAGCCTCCAGAGGCTTCTTTGAGAAATAGCCCAAATGTTGAAGGACATAGTACAACCTTGCCCCGACTATACCAGCTAAAAGTATCCAGAAGGCAGCATCGGACATCACCCCTTCACCCAGTCCTTCCGCTCTTGCCCTTCTTTCCGCCAGCAGCACAGCAACTAAAAAGCCTATAGCAACAAAAACCCCATAGGCGGGAATCTTGAATTTTCCAATCTCCACAAGGTAAGGATGCATCAGGCCTCTTCCTTCACGGGCTTGTAAAAGAAGGCAAAGACTATCACTCCCACCACCACCGCTGAATCAGCCAAGTTGAAGGCAGGCCAATGGGCATTTCCAATGTGAAAGTCCAGAAAATCAACCACACTTCCGTAAACAAGCCTGTCGTATAGGTTACCCAGTCCCCCTCCAAAAACTGCCCCTAATGAAACACAAGAAATAAGGGTTGGGTTCTTCATTTTCCTAACAAGCAAGAGAACAACCACCATGGCAACAACAGAGGCCACTATGAAGAAATAACCCTCCGAATGCCTCCCTATGCCAAAGGCACCACCCTTGTTGGTCACGTAGACTATATTGAAAAAGGAGGAGACCCTGATGGCCCCCTCCTTTGCCACCTTGTTCAGCACCCAGAGCTTGGTTATTCTATCCAAAGCGAAAATTATAACGGCAGAAACAACAAAGGGAACCCATCTTCTATCCCAGAACATCCCTCAGTACCCCTGCGCACCTCGGACACACCTCTTTGTACTTCTCATCAGAACCAATCTCTTCAGAATACACCCAGCATCTCGGACATTTCTCACCAGGAGCCTTTTCAACGGTTACAGAAAGGCCGGAGATCTCTTCTGCCTTCACCTCCCCTTCACCACCTCTCCTCAATTCCACCTTTGAAACTATAAAGAACTCCCTCAGCACCCAAGGATCAAAGGAGGAAAGGAAATCGTATAGAACATCGTCTGCGTAAAGAACCACCTTAGCATCAAAAGAATGGCCAATGACCCCGTTGTTTCTCGCCATCTCCAAAGCTCTGGTTATCTCCTTCCTCACATCCAAGAGTTTGTCCCAACGCTCCTCCACTTCCTCGTCCTTGAAAAGTTCCTCATCCCTGGGGAACAGCTCTAAGTGAACGCTTTCTTTGTCGCTGGATGTTTTGGGAAGGTGATGCCAAGCATCCTCCATTGTAAAGGAAAGAATCGGTGCCAGATACTTTATAAGCCCCTTGGCCATGTGGTATATAGCCGTTTGAGCAGACCGCCTCTCCTTAGAGTTGGGTCCATGTATGTAAAGCCTTTCCTTTACCACATCAAGGTAAAGCGCCGACAGATGTACATTGGCAAACTGGAGGCTCAGGTGGTACACCCTGTGGTAGAGGAAATTATCGTAAGCATCCCTGATACGCTTCGCCAGACCAGCAAACTTTGAGAGAATCCACTTATCCATCTCCATCAGATCCTTGAAGGAAAGCGCATCCTCCTGCGGGTTGAAGTCGTAAAGATTACCAAGCATAAACCTTATGGTGTTTCTTATCTTTCTGTACGCTTCCACTAGTCTTTTCAAAATCTCATCGGAAAGCCTCACATCCTCGGTGTAATCCTCCGCAGCCACCCAGAGCCTCAAAATCTCCGCTCCGTAGCGCTTTATAACATCCTGAGGAGATATGACATTACCAAGGGACTTGCTCATCTTTCTTCCCTGACCATCCACTACAAAGCCATGAGTAAGAACTATTTTGTAAGGCGCCCTATCCCTCGTTGCCACCGACTCTATCAGAGAGCTCTGGAACCAACCACGGTGCTGATCGCTTCCCTCAAGGTACATGTCTGCAGGCCATCTCAACTCCTCTCTCTCCTCAAGCACCGCAGCATGGCTTACCCCAGAATCAAACCACACATCCAGTATATCCGTTTCTTTCATAAACTCCTGAGCGCCGCATTTAGGACAGGTAAACCCATCCGGCAGAAACTCCTTAATATCCCTGATAAACCAAACATCCGCTCCTTCACCTTCCGTAAGCTCCGCCACCCTATCAAAGAGCTCCTTTGTAGCGATCAGCTCGCCACAGCTTTTACAATACGCCACCGTTATGGGAACTCCCCATGCCCTCTGGCGGGAAATACACCAGTCGGGACGCTGACTGACCATCTCGCTTATCCTAACCCTACCCCAAGAGGGCACCCATTTAACCCTATCAATCTCCTCAAGACACTTTTCCCTTAGATTCCCCCTTTCCATGGAGATGAACCATTGAGGGGTAGCTCTGAACACCACAGGGTTCTTGCACCGCCAGCAGTGGGGATAGGAATGGGTTATCTTTTCCTCCAGTATCAATAGCCCCTTATTTTTCAGGAGTTGAACAATCTTGGGATTGGCGTCCCATATATTCTCACCTCTAAAGTACGAAACCGTATTGTCAAACCTTCCTTCATCGCCCACAGGATTGTACACATCAAGCCCATACTTCAATCCCACCTGATAGTCTTCTTCTCCATGGCCAGGAGCAATATGAACGCATCCTGTACCCTGAACCAAGGTTACAAAGTCGGCAAGGATGATAATAGACTCCCTCTCCTCAAATGGATGATGGCACTTCAATCCCTCAAAGGCAGCCCCCTTAGCCTTGCCCAAAACCCTACCTTCAACACCAAACTTGGAAAGGCACTCATCCATAAGTCCCTCAGCTAAGATCCACACCTCATTCCCCACATCCACTGCAACATAGGTAAAGTCAGGATGCATGGCTATCGCCAAATTGGCAGGCAAGGTCCACGGCGTGGTAGTCCAGATGAGAACATACTTAGGCTTACCAACCGAAGAGAGTTCCGCGATAGCCTTGGAAAAATCGTCTTTGCAGGGAAACTTAACAAAGACAGATGTGGATACATGATCGTCGTACTCAACCTCCGCTTCCGCCAAGGCAGTAACACAGTCTATACACCAGTAAACAGGCTTCAGCCCCCTGTAAGCCAAACCACGCTCAAATACCTTGCCAAGCTCTCTGACTATATCAGCCTCGTACTTGTAATCCATAGTTATGTAAGGATTGTCCCAATCTCCGAAGACACCAAGCCTCTTAAACTCCTCCCTCTGAATATTGATGTACTTCTCGGCATACTTCCGGCAAAGCTTCCTTATCTGATCCTTGGTCATCTCCTTCTTCTTAGGACCAAGCTGCTTGTCCACCTGATGCTCTATTGGCAAACCATGACAGTCCCAACCGGGAACATAAGGCGTCTTATAACCCTCCATGGACTTTGACTTAAGCACAAAATCCTTTAGGATCTTGTTCAGCGCATGGCCTATGTGGATGCTTCCATTGGCGTATGGAGGACCGTCGTGAAGCACAAAGAGCGGTGCATCTTCCCTTTCTTTGAGCAGCCTCTGGTATATGTTCATATCTTCCCACATTTTCAGAAACTCTGGCTCCCTCTGAACCAGATTGGCCTTCATCTTAAAGGCTGTTTTGGGAAGATTGAGCGTATCTTTGTAGTCCATGGTTCTTCCCCCGAACTTTGTATTGGCAACGACTTAGAAGGTTTAGCCTCTGAAAAGGAAAGTGTCAACAAACAGGATTCAACCCACTGCTACCACACACCAACCGGCAGGCTTTTTAAGAGTTTCAACGGCGGTTATATCGGCAATGTTGGAAAGCCTAAAAGAAAAAGGGCCAGAACACGGCATACACTACCCCTTCTACAACAAGTTTACTTGTTTATGTAAACCGAGGTTCTCTCAACAACCCTGTCCCTCACCTTGAAGTCGGTGTTGGTCATCTCCTCAAGAACTTTTTGCTACCCTCGTCCACTCTGGAAGACAGCAACAGGGGTTTGAAACCTTTATAAGGAGGGAAGCAATGGGAACCAGAACCAAAAGGAGATATGATCCTGAGACCAGAGTTGCCATTGTCCTTGAAGGACTGAAGGGAGAAACTTCAATAGCTGAGCTGTGCAGAAAATACCAGATAAACCAAGCTTGCCTGTTTCAAAGCGCCTGTTTATACTAAAGAATGACCAATATTTACCGAATTTACTTTATGCCATCACAATCTCTGCTGGGGAGGGAGCTATGAGTATAAGGTTCAAGATACTGGGTTCGGTTCTGGTCATACTGGTCATAAGCTTTATCTCCCTGATGATTACTGTTTTCAATATCCAGAAGATGAGGCTAACTGCCGCAAGGCTTAAAAACGCCCAGCAACACATAATCAGGAACATAGAAGCGGCGGACCGTTTGATACAGAACGCATCAAAGTCCGCTCTTATTTCTTTTATGACCAGCGATAGAGAGAGGATGAACGAGGCTTTGCAGCTTGCCTCCGAAGCTGTGGACAAACTCTCCGATCTCAAGAGCCATGTGAGAAATACAGAGCTATCCCAAAGGATCACAGAGGTCTCTGGGATGATCAATACCTACAGAAGCCAGCTCGAAAGCGCTTTTGACAGCTTTGGCAATGTAAACCTATCAACCGAACAAACAGCTCTATTAAATAGCATCCTTTCCCAAGAAAAGAGCATATCGGGATGGTTAAAAGCGGCAAGGGAATCCCTCACGCAGGATCTTGACCGGAAGTTCATTGAACAAGCTCAGGAAAGCAGCAAAATAGCCAAGATAACCATTGGCTTGATGATACTAAATTTTTTACTGGGACTTGCTATAGCTTTTGTGCTTGCCAATAGAATAGTTTCCGCATCTCAGAAAATATCCAACGGCCTCAAAGAAATTGCCCATGGCAAGGGCGACCTGAGGTTCAGATTCCACGAAGAATCCGAGGACGAACTTGGACAGGCAGTTAGATGGTTTAATAAGTTTATGGACACTTTGTCCGAAATGATAAGGACAGTAAAAGACGCCGTTGAGACGGTTAAGGACTCTATTACAAGGACCTCCTCGGCAGCAGAAGAGCTATCAGCAAGTGTGGAGGAAACCTCTCAGACCACCGCCAGTCTTGCAGCAGCCGCTGAAGAGCTTGAAAAAACTGCTCAGGAGCTTGAGGACTCTGCCAAGACCGTGGCAGAAAAGGCTGAAGCCAATGAAAAAGCGGCTATTGATGGCTTTGAGCATATGAACCAGTTGTCGGAGAACATCATGAATATCAAACAAGACTTTGAGGTGATGGCTTCTGAAATCAAAGAGCTTCAGAAGCAGGCAGAGGCTATCAAAAATATAGTGTCCGTGATAAATGATATAGCAGATCAGACAAATCTCTTGGCATTGAACGCAGCCATAGAAGCTGCCCGTGCCGGAGAGCACGGAAGGGGATTTGCCGTTGTTGCCGATGAGGTGAGAAAGCTTGCTGAAAAGACCACAGCCCAGACCAAAAGCATTGAGGAGATAATAGTAGGAATAAGCGATAGAATTGAAAAATACGTGGACTCCGTGTCCGAAAACACCGAAAAGATTTTGGGAGTTTCAAAGCTTGCCCAGGAAACCATAGAAATATTAAGAGAAGTCAAAGAACAGAGCACTGAAGCAAAAATAGAAGTTCAGGGCATTTACAAAGCCCTTCAGGAACAGAAGATCGCCACAAGTCACGTATCACAGGGACTTGCCGAAATAAACATAGCCGTTGAAGAAGCATCCAAAGCCCTATATGAAATTACAGAAAGCATAAGAGAAGTTATGGTGAAGGTGGAAAAGCTTAAGGATCTGACCGATGGATTTGTTGTATAACTACCTAATAACGAACTCACTAAGGGACACATTAAGGAAAGGAGCTCTGCATGAAACTGTTGATAAAATGCTGCACCTTCTTAAAGAAAATACAAAAGCGGAGTACATAGCCATAACGGTATGGGATACAGACAAGAATATACCCTATCTACATAAATATATCTCCGATGACGGACTTAAGATCATACCGGGAAAACCGGGATTTTCTCCCCTTGGTGTGTGCATGCTGGAAAAAAAACCAGTCCGGGGAAAGTTTGAGGAGTTTCCCCGAGCGGCATCCTACCTTTCAAAGGTAATAGGCGAAGTGCTCTGCCTCCCCATTGAAATACCGGAACCTAACTTAATAGGAGCCATAGGCATAGGCAGGAAAAAGGGAAGGGAGCCATTCTCAGAATGGGACGATGCCACCCTACAGATTGCAAGTAATATACTTTCAGCCATAATAAGCATAAGGATCCTCCAAGACCTTCTTGATAAGGAGCGTAAAATACTCGCAGGTCTTCTCTGGCTCATAGAAACGGTTATGACCGTATCCAATCCCAAGCTTATGTACACCAATATACTACAGATCATGTCAAGGCTTTTCAAAGCAGAGTATGCCCTTTTGGGAAAAGTTCACCTTGAGAGGAAGATTATAGAACCCATAAGCTACCTTGGTCTGGAAAAACCTAACATCATACCCTTTGGAAAGGGGATGCTTGGAACATGCGCCGCCGAAAACAAGATAAAATTCTTCAGAAGCTACCCCATGGACAGGGTGCCCGAAGGTTACGAAAGGGATGCACAAAAGGTTGGATGTGCCTTCGTAGCACCGGTAAATGTACAGGGAAAACTTGAATTTGTATTGGCCATAGCACGAACAAAGCATAAAGAACCTTTCAGCACCGTTGATTACTATTTCTTCCACCTTTTCTACAAGATCCTGAGCCTCGTTTTCTCTATACAAAAAATTGAAGAAGAAAAGGAAAAGTTCGCAAAGTTGAAATCTCGCATAGAAAAGCTTGATTCTGTGGGCACCTTGGCAGGCGGCATAGCTCACGACTTCAACAACATAATTAATGTAATAATGGGTTACGCTCAGATAGGCATGGAAACCTCCGAAGACGAAGAGATAAAACAGTTCTTTGAACATATACTTAAACAATGCCATAGAGCCGCAGAGCTTACCTCAAAAATATTACTCATCAGCAGAGAGGACTTTCAGGTTACAGGCACCGTTGATTTAAAGGCACTGCTACAAGATGCCATGGTTATACTGGAAAGAACCCTACCGGAAAATATAGAGATAATCTTAGAGGACGATGGTAAGGGACCTTACTTAGTAAAAGGAGAACCATCCCAGATAAACACCATGATCTTCAACTTAGCCTCCAACGCAAAAGACGCTATGCCCTACGGTGGAAGGCTCACCTTTAGGCTTAAAAAAAGCAAACCCCCTACGGGCATGGACTCAGAAGGATCTGTGATAGTGCTGGAAGTGGAAGACACAGGCAAAGGCATTCCCGAAGATCAAACGGAAAGAATCTTTGACCCATTTTTTACCACAAAGGATCCTGGAAAGGGAACAGGACTGGGACTGTCCCAGGTTTACCGAACTGTATCCAATATGGGCGGCCTCATAGATGTGAAAAGCGTTGAAGAACAAGGCACAACTTTTACAATTTATATCCCTGAGGCATCACTCCATTAGTCTAATCTATTGACAAGTGTAAAAATTCGGCATAAACGAAACATTGAATTATTGTGAAAACGATAACTTTATTAAGAAAATCTGATGAAAGGAGGTGATAAAGGATCTTGAAAAGTTGGCTAACTTCAAAATCAGCTTCAGGAGGTAGGATAATGAGCAGAAATCTTAGGTGGTTCTTGTGCTTTTTATTCCTTGGTTTTCTAATGGTCGGTTGTATGCAAGATGTTAAGAAAAAGACCGACGCTGAAAGGCTCCCCAAGTTCGCAGAAGGAGCAACTTACGTTGGCTCCGAAGCTTGTGCAGACTGCCACGATGAGCTTGTTGAAAAGTTCAAGGACAACATCCACGCAAAGATCGCCGACTTTGAGGTGAAGCCCTCTATGGTATCCAAAGGCTGCGAAGCCTGTCACGGTCCTGCCAGCAAGCACGTTGAGGAAGAAGATCCAAGCCTCATAGTCAATCCTGCAAAGGTTAAGCCCTCCGAAGCCAACGCACTGTGTCTTCAGTGTCACACCGACGGGGAACTTATGGACTGGCACGGATCTGAACACGATCTCAATAACATAGCCTGTATAAGCTGTCACACCGTTCACGGTGAACAGGACAAAGTGGCAGCAAGAGACAAGCTTGGCTACAGACACAAGTATCAAAAAGACAAGCTCCTTAAAAAACCAGAACCAGAGCTTTGTTTCACATGCCACAAGGATGTCTTGGCTCAGACAAGATATCCCAATCACCATCCTGTAAAAGAAGGCAAGCTCGTATGCTCAGATTGTCATAACCCTCACGGTTCTGAAGTTAGCCCGCTCCTTAGAACTGATGAAACCAAAAACGAGCTGTGCCTTCAGTGTCATCAGGACAAAAGTGGACCCTATGTCTTTGAACACGCCCCTGTCACAGAAGACTGCACAATCTGCCACACACCCCACGGCTCTGTTGCTGACAACCTCTTGAAGCAAAACGAACCGTACCTTTGCATCCAGTGCCATGGCTTGCACTTCCATAGCACAATTGTTCCCGATACTCAGTGGATAATAGCCAATCAGGAGCCTGGACATGACTGTCCTCCAGGAACAGCATGGAATCCATCTCCAGAAACAGGTGGTCCTGCATGCGTACCCGCAACCACAGCCCCCAATGCTCACGCCATGCAAAAGATTATGACTACTAAATGTACAGAATGCCACTCAGCCATACACGGATCTGACTTGCCATCACTTGCCGCACCCGGTGGCGGAAGCAGACTAACCAGGTAATAGGAGGGTAAACCATGAGGAAAGGATGGTTAGTACTGTTCATAATTTGCTTCCTAACATCCTTAGGCTTTGCCGCAGAAAAACCCATCAAAGTAGAGGTTTCTCCAGGATACACCTTTACCGGAACCAATGACGAACAAAATAAAGTTTCAGAGTTCACATCTACCAGATCGTCAGCGACTCCAGAAGTAAAAGCTAATTTGAAGCTTGGTACCTTTGAAGCACAAGGCTATTTCTATTACAGAGACAGAGACGAGAAAGAGTGGGCAGCAGAAGCAGATTTTGGAAGAATCTTTAACATTGAATACGGCTATAATGGATTCATCCACCGGCTTCAACACGACAGACTTTACGCTGACGAACCGAGGATGCCAAAAGCAATTCCTCCTAACAACGTAAATGGACTTGTAGCCTTCAATCCTTTCTGGAGAACCGATCCTGATGAACTGCACTTAGGTGGTGCTCAAATGGCAACTGCAGATGATTTGGATGCGGGGAGAGACTATCAAATTGTCAGAAGGGAACAAGAAATATCCGGAAAGTTCAGACTTCCCATGTTTCCTTACATAACTTTAAGGGCAAAAGCTAAAGAAGAAAGAGAGTTTGGCTGGCGCCAGCATACCCTTATGACCGGTAAATGTACTCCCTGCCACATCGTTGGAACAGGAAGAAGAATTAACCAGTACACAAGGGACTTCACTGTAGGAGCAACCGTTAAATATGGAGTAGTTACAGTTGATTACTCCCACCTGTGGAGACATTTTGACAACGAAGCAGGAACCCCCACCATTCAGTTTGATTATGTTATTGCTCCAGAAGCTGAGACCAAAATCTTTGCTCCCAGACTGTTGTACGACTCCCAATACGACTGGCAGGAATGGTTTGAAAACCAAAATTTCGTACCTACCAACATAGAAAAAGGTCCTTATGCTGAAATTCCCGACATTGATAAACACACAGATAAAATAAAGGTCAGACTTGATTTGCCCTATAGAACTACTCTGTACAGTTCCTTTGTCTACAGCAATGTTGAAAACTCCTACGTTAATAAAGATTACGATACCACAGTCTTTGCACTCAGACTGTCCACATCGCCCATTAAGAGGCTAAAGGTGAGTCTGAGCGGTAAGTATTACACTATAGACAACGACGATGTTAAAGTTGACCTCTCCAAATGGTCCAACGATGAAAAGCTTGACAGCATCTACACCCAATTCGCTACTGGGGATCCAAATGCTATCCTAACAGCGGCCGACTTCAACTACATTAGAAAGTCCAACATGGATAGGGATGTTTGGGAAGGTGGAATTGACCTTCGCTACACATTCTCCAGATACTACATTAGGGCTGGTTACAAGTACATCTACATAGACAGAGACAACGAAGTATGGAAAGACTACATCAGAAACGACCTAAAAGCTCTCTATGACGAAAAATTCCTTGAAGACGATACCACAAAGATTCACAAAGTTAAGTTAACCTTAGGTGGACATCCCATAAACACCCTCAACTTCAGGCTTACTTACAGATATGAACACCAGCAGGACGAGTTTATGAACCACAATGGCATAGGATTTGGCGACGACTTTGTCCTACTCAATGTTTACGGTATGCCCGGAGGAGTGCCTTACTACGCAATATTTAGAAACAAATTCAGAAAGTATGACGGTTCCAATGTTCCCACCGATGTACACGATATTAAACTCACAGCCGACTGGACGCCTTTCACCAAGCTCATCACAAGCGTAAACCTTGAATACAAGTATCAGGAAAACGACAACTCCGATTGGGAAGCTGACACCTATGTAGCAGGAATAAACTTCTTGGTTACGCCTATTGAAAAATTGGCCATTAACCTCGGAGCTAATTATGAATACACAACTTACGAAGCAAGGATGTGTGCAGATCTATTCGGCGGCTGAGGTGGCCACAGCTTTGTGGCCCAGGCTGGGTCACTTTGTGACAAGGTTGACTACGACATTGACAACTTTGTGGCTTATGCCAGTATTGACCTGCAACTGCTTGAAAATCTGAAATTATTTGCTGACCTCAGTTACACTTGGTCCAAAGCCGAAGCTGACAATCCCCACTTTGGCAATCCATGGGATGTTATAACTGCATACGGTGGCACTGCCGACGATCCGCATCCAAGCTACAAGCCCGGTACACCCTATGATCCTTGGTTCGTTATTACCTACACCAACGACATGGACGATATGAAAGACTGGTATGACTTGGAATATGAGATATACGAAGTCTCTGGTGGATTTGAATGGCAGATTTTCAAGAACCTCTCCCTCAAAGCCGTGGGAACCTACAGAAAGTTTGAGGATAAGGAAGAGTACCTCTACGAAGACACTGACGGGGAGTCTTACACCATCAATACAAGCCTCATCTGGCGCTTCTAAAGGCCCCTACCTCCGCCAAAAGCCGCTCCCAGATGGGAGCGGCTTTTTTATTTAATCGCCCATTCTCGCAAGCACATCTTTCTCACTTCTAACGCAGTTTTTGCCTTCACTCTTAGCAAGATACAATGCTTTATCCGCTCTCTCTAAAAGGGTTTCTGGAGTGTCACCTTGTGCCACCTGAGCCACACCAAAACTTGCCGTAACCCTGATTATATCCTCACCCCATATTATCGGAGTGCTTTCCAGCCTGCTCCTCAATCTGTTGGCAACAGAGATAGCCTTGAGCATATCAAGTTTGGACAGAACTACAGTAAACTCCTCCCCACCGTATCTTGCGGCAATATCATCCATGCGAAGATCACGCCTCAAAATATCCGCAAAGGTTATAAGAACCTCATCTCCAGCAAGGTGCCCGTAAAGATCGTTAACCCTTTTGAAGTTATCAAGATCCGCCATAATAATAGAAAAAATCTCCCCTGTTTTCTCAAAGTGCTTGATTTTCCTCCTCAAAGTATCCTCAAGGAAACCGCGATTGTACAATCCAGTTAAAGGATCGGTGTTGGCTTTTTTGATAGTGGCAGAAAGCCTCTCCTTCAGCTTCTCCATAAGCTTGTGCGCCTTATCAAGCTGGGTCTGCAGGTTACGATTGACTCTTCTTAACTCCTCTATCTGCTGTAGCAGCGTATTTATCAGAACCTCAACGCCTTCCTTAGTTTCAAAGTCTTTCAGCTTCCTTATCTGCTCTTCAAGTATGTCATTGTGTTCTTTAACAGACTTCAAGATATTTCCTATGTTCTCGTAAGAAAGCGCCAGCACTTGTTCTGTTTTTTCTTTTATATCCTTAAGCTCTTTTTCCTCTTCCATTCTCTTCCGGACAAACTGTGTCACCAGATTGCATGCCTTTTCAAAATCCCTTTCTGTATAATTTTCGTACTTGCCCTCAAGGATCAGGTAGAGGAACACTAAAAACCAGTACTCAAAATTCTTAGGGGTTATTGGTAAACCTTCACTAAGCATATGCTTCAGTGCGGCCCTTGTAGCCTCAGATAGAACCGCAACTTCTCTCTTGGTAAACTGCCCAGAATCTGCCTTTTCCAGTAACCTCTCAATCTTCTCCACCTCTTATCTCCCGCGCAAGTAATGGATTAAACATAGCGCCAGTGCAGCTCATAACTACATGGGCACCAGCATTTATAAACTCTTTATAACTTTCCCTATCGGTCACACCGCCACAACTGAAGATCAAAAAATCTGCCTTTATCTCATCCCTGATCTTCCTTAACTCTGCCGTAAAACGCAAAGCACACCTTCTGAGAGCCCAACCACACACTCCACTCTTTTCCCTATCCTCGCCTAAAGCAGGTTTGCCCATTTCATCTACCACCCTTGCCTGAAAAGAATTTATTCCCGCTACACCTTCAACGTACGGGGCACAGGCTCTGACAAATTCCCTTAGCTTATCACCAATAAGAAGGCCTATCTTAACAAGAAGGGGCACATAAGGCACAGCCTTCTTAACCTTAGCAAGGATATACGCTGAAAGCTCAGGATCCATGTATATGGAACCCTCGTGATCTTTAACATTGGGACAGGAAAAGTTCAGCTCAACGGCATCAACCCCGACTTCGGCTAACATTTCGGCAACCCTTACAAAATCTTCAGCTATCTCTTCGGTTGAACCAGTGTGGGTTCCCACTCCCGAACCAATCAAGAAACAGCCCTCAGGAAGCCTCCTTTTTAAGGAGGCAATATCTTCCTGCCACCACTCAGGATCCATGGAAGGCATACCAAACGAATTAGTTATGGTAACTAACCTGTAACTTTCGGGAACGTATCCCTTTGGAGCAAGAATGTACTCGGGAGGATCATCAGGATCTATCATGGCAGTCTTCACATACAGACAATTGGGATAGGGATGGCAAGGGTACTTACAGCTCCTCACGGTCTTGTAAACAAGCACCGGAAATCCCAGTTTACCGTAAGTCTCCACCCACCTGCCATTGAGCAAAAGACCAGCCGGCACTCCCAAGGGAAAATCCACCTTTTTACCGAACAGATGTACACTTTCCACTTTAAGGTTGGTAGGGTAATCTCCGGAATAAAAGGGACCATGCTCAAAATTGTAATAGTAATCCTTTGTTATATCGTAGGTCGGTTTAATATCCATGGCTTCTCCAGAGCTCCATTTTTAGCTAATATAGCCAATAATGGTGGCCTTAGAAAAGACTTTAGATTTGATTTTTCCACAAAAATGCCTTGAATGCGGATGCCCAAGCGACGAAGACTTATGTCCGCTGTGCAATAGAAGGATAAAGTGTGTTGAAAATCTGTGCACAAGATGCGCAACTCCTTTAAAATCCGGAACATTCCACGGATGTGGCAACTGTATAGACAAAGACTACGCTTTTGATGTAGCCCTCGCCTTATACAAATACGAGGGTTTAAGCAATGTGCTGCACACTTTTAAGTACAGAGCCAGTATAAAGGCGGCGAAAGTTGTAAAAAGACTCATCTTAGAAGCGTTAAACGGTTTGCCCCTGCAAGATACCCTTGAGAAAGCAAAAGTGGTCACATTTATCCCCATGCACTGGGCAAGAAGGTTCCTAAGAGAGTTCAACAGCGCTGAGTTCATAGCAAGAACCGTATCCGAACATCTCAAGATTCCATGCGAGAAGCTTCTTGAAAGGACTAAACTCACCGAAAGGCAGGTTAATCTCTCGGGAAAGGAAAGATGGAAGAATCCAGAGGGTAGTTTCAAGGTAATTACGGCCAATCTCCCCCAAACCCTTATTCTGGTAGACGATGTTGCCACTACTTTAGCCACACTGAACGAAGCAGCCAAAACCCTGAAAGAAGCAGGAGCAAACAAAGTCATCTGCCTAACCTTGGCAAGGGCATAAGAATGTCTTTAGTAAGGGTATATTTACCAGAAGACTTCAAAGAAGGACGAATAGTAGAAATCCCCCTGGAAGAACTGAAACATCTGAAAGTTCGAAGGGTAAAAAATGGAACGGAAATCATCCTTCTCAACGGAAAGGGAATGGAAGCAAAGGCCCTACTAAAAGGAAAAGAGGCAGAAATTATTAAGGTTGAAAAAGTAAATAAAGAGCTCCCAGTCAAGATATATCTATATCAGGGACTTATCAAAGGCGAAAAAATGGAGCTCATTATACAGAAAGCCACCGAGCTTGGCGTAGCAGAGATAATTCCCATTATAACAGAAAGATGCGTCGTAGAACCAAAAAGAGAGAAATTGAAAAGATGGCAGAAAATAGCCATAGAAGCTTTGAAGCAGTCAGGTAGAACAGTTCTTCCCGCAATCCATCCGCCCAAATCCCTCGAAGAGCTGAGAATATCGGGTCCCCTTCTGGTCCCATGGGAAAAGGCAGAAAAAAGCTTTAAAAGCATACTGGCAAGTTGGAATACAACGGACAACCTGTCAGTACTAATAGGACCTGAAGGGGGACTGACCGAAGGGGAGATCTCCTATTTAGTAAGAAAGTTCAATGCCGAAACGGTTTCCTTAGGTAATGTGATACTCAGGTCTGAAACAGCGGCTATATATGCAATCTCCGTTCTAAGATTTGTAAACTCTTAAATACTGCTCAACCAACCTACCAGTGGAGAAAAGACTCTTCAGCCTTGAAGCGTTAACCGAAAGCCTCTTACGAATAGCCGGATGCCTCCACAGAAAGAGTATCCTATCTTTCAAAGCTTCAACCTCACCCGGCAGCACCACAAAGCCAGTCTTACCATTTCTAACTATCTCATATAACGCTCCTACATCATGGCACACAACGGGCACTCTGAAATGGACCGCTTCAATGGCCACACGACTTGACCCCTCCGATCCCACAGAGGTAAGACAAACCACATCCGCATTGTATAATTCGTTTATTTTCTCAACATACCCCCTAAGCTCTACAACCTTTGATGAGTACTTTTTTAGCCTCCTGTACACCGGATTATCCTCAACATTTCCCCTTCCCACAATGTCTGCTTTGAAATCAAGAATCCTTTTTAGCCTACTCAATGCCTCAGCAAAAAAGACAAGCCCTTTAACCTCAGCATACCTTGAGATATTTCTGATAATAAACTTTCCTTTCTCCCTATTGCTCTTGGTACCTCCACCAAAGGCATCGTACACAACGATAGCTTCCTCCCCACATGGAAAGCCCAATCTTTTCTTCACGGCAAAAGAAACGGCAACGATCTCATCTGCAATTTTGCACTGCAGCTTACTCTTTATAGGCACTGGAACGTGCCTGGTGCGGACAAACTTTACCCGAGGCACAACAAGCTTCAAAAGCATGGCCAACCTGCTATCTGGAGAGGAATGGGAATTAACCACATCTATTTTCTCCCGTTTCACAAACACAACCAACCTGAAAAGATCCCTGAATATCCTCCACGGATTGGCAGACGACGACATGGAAATATGGGTTATAACCCCTACCTTACCGCTTTTTTCCAAGCGAGCACGAACATGACTCTTGGGAAAACAGGCCACCCATAC
>WGAU01000129.1 GCA_015494645.1 Aquificota bacterium | reverse complement strand
TGGAGGAAATACTCCATCCACTAATTGACAAAGCTATACAACAAAAACTGCAAGTTATTGAAGAACAAGGGCAGAAACTGGTTGTCCTTGAGGTTCCTTTACTCTTTGAAAAAGGATGGGACAAGAGAATGCACTACACCGTCACCGTAACGGCTCCATTAGAGTTGCAGATAGAAAGGCTCACACAAAGAGACAAAATAGACAGAAAAGAAGCCCTAAAAAGGATAAAAAATCAGATGCCTTTAGAAGAAAAGATCAAACGGTCCCACTTTGTCATTGACAACTCACAAGGACCGAAAGAGCTTGAAGAACAGGTCAAAAGGATACTAAAAAGGATAACCCATGAAGATAAAGGACGAGGAAATAATAACCAAGGCTAAAGAACTGGGCGCCATCCACGCAAAGATTGTCCCATCAGAAAGTATAATCGTCTCCCATTGGGTAAGACTCAAATGCCAGTATGGATGCAACGACTATGGAAAGTGGAAAACATGCCCTCCTTACACTCCAGACACAGATACAATGAAAAAAGTACTGAAGGAGTACAGAAAGGTCCTGCTTATGACTGCTCACAATCACACAGAAGCCTCTAAACTGGCTGTGGACATGATGTTCTGGCTTTACTCAAAAGGTCTATTCAAGGCCTTTCCACTGGGTTCTGGAAGGTGCAGACTGTGTGACGAATGCACTCCCGAAGACTGCAAACACCCTGAGCTGGCTTACCCATCAATGGAAGCATGCTCCATAGACGTCTTCGGAACAGCCCAGACCAACAAAATCCCTCTACAACACAAAAACCACTACCTCCACATGTGCGCCGTATTACTTTATTAAACACAAAAATGGCGCCCCCGGGACGACTCGAACGTCCGACCTCGAGATTAGGAATCTCGCGCTCTATCCTGCTGAGCTACGGGGGCACTGGTTAATTTTATAGGAACCCTCTTTGAAAAAGTCAACCACAGGCTCTATAATTCAAGCGTTATGAGGAGGATTGTAACAGGCACTGAAGCAACGGCTATCGCAGCGAAGCTATGCAAACCCAAAGTGATCTCAGCATACCCCATCACGCCTCAAACGTACATTATAGAAAAGCTCGCTGAATACGTAAGCAATGGCGAGCTAAACGCAAGGTATATATCCACCGATTCTGAACTTTCATCCATCGGAATAGTGGCAGGGGCTGTGGCCGAAGGGGTAAGAGCCTTTACCGCAACCGCGTCCCACGGCCTTGTATTTATGCATGAAGCCCTGCATTGGATCGCGGGAGGAAGGCTTCCTGTAGTGATGGCGGTAGCCACAAGGGGACTGGGAGCTCCGTGGATCCTTATGTGCGATATGCAGGATGCTTTGAGTCAAAGAGACACAGGCTGGATGATGCTCTTTGCCTCAAACGCTCAAGAAGCACACGACTTTATTCCAATAGCTTACAAAGTCGCCGAAGAAGTCCATATACCTTGCATGGTATGTATGGACGGCTTTCTAATATCACACACGGCAGAACCAGTAGACTTAATCTCTCAAGAAGCCGTAGATTCCTTCCTGCCAGAATTTTCACCCAAGCTTTCTCTAAGCGATGAACCCTCTACTCTATGGCCTATCCCTGAGCCTGACACGTACTACCTTATTAAAAAGGATTTGTTTGAAGACCACAAAAATGCACTCTATATTTGGAAAAAAGCCTTTAGAGAATGGCAGAGCGTCACAAAGAGAAAATACGATGTTTGTTGTGGACATATGCTTGAAGATGCAAAGACTGCCTTTGTTAGCTTGGGTGCTACAGTAGAAACAGCACTTGAAGCTGCAAGAAGACTTAGGAAAAAAGGGGAAAAGGTTGGTGTTATAGGCATTAAACTTTTCAGGCCCTTTCCAGAAAGCGACTTAAAAGAGCTTTCAAAGGGCATTGAGGAGCTTTTGGTGATAGACAAAGCCGTGTCCATGGGGAAATCGGGAATCTTATTTCAAGAGGTGAAAAGTACAGTAGATATACCTGTTAGAGGATTTATCGGTTCCATGGGAGGGAAAGATCTAACTGTTGAGCGCATAGAGAGATTCTTTTACGAGGGTAAGATGTGGATCTAAGGACAAGACTTGAGCCAGGACATCCCGCATGTGCTGGCTGCGGAGCGGCCATAGCCATGAAAATTGCTTCAGCAGTGGTGCCATCTAACACAAGGGTAGTCATCCCTGCATCCTGCTGGTCAATCATTTTAGGAAAATATCCTTTTAGTTCACTTAAACTTCCCGTAATACACACACCCTTTGCTCTGGCAAGCGCCTTTGCCACAGGTATGAGAGCTGCCAAAAGTGTGCCCGTAATGGTGTGGGCAGGAGACGGAGCCACCTACGATATTGGTTTTGGTCTGCTGTCTGCCGCTGCTGAAAGGAACGAAGACATAGTATATGTGTGCTACGACAACGAAGCCTATATGAACACCGGTGGACAGAAAAGCTCTGCTACACCAAAAGCAGCAAAAACCCCCACCACCCCTCAAGGGAAAGAAACCGAAAAGAAAGACATTATAGCTATTATGAAGGCCCATAAGATTCCCTACATAGCCACAGCATCAATTGCCTTCCCCGAAGACTTGCAGAGAAAGATCAAAAAAGCTTTCTCAATCAAAGGATTCTCTTTTATTCTTATTCACTCTCCCTGTCCCACCGGATGGAAAATGGAACCATCACTAACGGTAAAAGCCTCAAGGATGGCAGTGGAATCAGGAATCTTTAAGCTCGTTGAAATAAAACACGGACAGGAAAGGGAAACGTACAAGCCCACATGTTATGTCAATCCTCGTGAGTATTACAAACTACAGGGTAGGATGCCAAGGGATGAATAGATTAAGTAAACTAATGGAGAGTCCCCTGAAAAACTTAATCCGCAGGATAAAGGACTTCTACAGAGACAACCTGACCAGCATTGTTCTTTTTAGTTCTTGCGGAAGAGGAGAACTGAGCGTATCATCGGATATAGACCTTCTGATAATCCTTGATCACTCAAAGTTCAGACCAAGGGAAAGGATTAGCGAGTTTTTTGAACACATAGCAGATACTTTGGAAATAGGAGATTTTATTTTGCCTGTATCCCCGACAATCTGCACTAAAAGCGAAGCGAGAAATTTCCATCCAATATATTTAAGCATGGTTCATGAATGCGTAGTGCTTTATGACAAGCAAGGCTTTTTCAAAAGGATACTACAATATGTTCAAGGGAAACTCAAGCAAGGAGATATAGAAGAATATCACCTTAAAGGCACCACATATTTGGAGAATAAAGAAAGACCTGTAGACGACTACATGATAAGAGCTTTCAAGAGAATAAAAGCTTTGGAATTTTTTAAGAGAAAAGACTATGCTGATGTGGTTCTACAGTGCATTTGACTGGATCTCCTCTGAAAAATACACTATTGAAGATGCAGAGAAAGCAATAGCCCACGCAAAAACGATAAAAGAAATTGTTGATCAAGCTCTTAAAGAACTTACATAAGGAGGAAAGATATGGGTGACATTAAAAAAGTGGTACTCGCCTACTCAGGAGGACTTGACACTTCAGTTATCCTTAAGTGGCTCATAGAAAAGTTCAACTGCGAAGTTATAGCCTTCTCAGCAGATGTAGGACAACAGGAAGATCTTGAAGAGGTAAGACAAAAGGCACTCAAAACAGGAGCTTCAAAGGCATATGTGTTTGATCTGAAAGAAGAGTTCATAACAGAGTACTGCTTTAAAGCCCTCAAAGCCCAAGCATTATACGAAGGCAAGTATCCTCTTGGAACTGCACTAAACAGGCCCATAATTGCAAAGTATCTTGTAGAAATTGCTGAAAAGGAAGGTGCAGACGCAGTAGTGCACGGAGCAACCGGCAAAGGCAACGATCAGGTTAGATTTGAAGCAGGTGTTATGGCACTCAATCCCAAGCTAAAAATCTTGGCCCCGGTAAGAGATTGGGAATTCAAATCCCGCGAGGAGGAAATAGAATACGCCCTGAAACACAATATTCCCATAGAGATCACCAAAGACAAACCTTACTCCATAGACAGAAACATCTGGAGCATATCTATAGAATGCGGTGTACTTGAAGATCCTTGGCAGGAACCACCCGAAGATGCCTACCTAATCACCACCCCTCCAGAAAAAGCCCCCGACAAGCCTGAATACATTACCCTTACCTTTGAAAAAGGAATTCCCGTTGCCGTGAACGGAGAAAAGTTAGATCCCGTTACCCTTGTAAGCAAGTTGAACGATGTGGGAGCGAGACACGGAATTGGGAGAATAGATATGGTAGAAAGTCGTCTTGTTGGAATCAAATCCAGAGAAATATACGAAGCACCGGGAGCAATCATCCTGTACACAGCCCACAAGGAATTAGAGCACATGTGCCTTGACAGAGAAACCCTCCGCTTAAAGGAGTACTTAGCTATAAAATACGCCGACTTGGTCTACTACGGATTGTGGTTCTCACCGGCAAGAGAAGCACTGGACGCATTTATGGACACATTAAACAGCAGACTAACCGGCGATGTGCGGTTAAAACTTTACAAAGGACAAGCCGTCCCTGTTGGTAGAAAGTCTCCATACTCGGTCTATCAATACGAACTTGCAACATACGACGCCAAAGATGCCTTTGATCACAAAGCTGGGGAAGGATTCTGCAAAATTTGGGGTCTTCCCTACGCAGTCATGGCCTCCAAAAAAGGATATTGACTTTTAAGCAACGGGTGATATAGCTATCTAACACCCACGGTGGGCGTAGCTCAACTGGTTAGAGCACCGGACTGTGGCTCCGGGGGTTGGGGGTTCGACTCCCCTCGCCCACCCTTTAGGTTTTGGTCATCAATTGGAAGGATGGATATGGTGAAAACAAGAAACACGATCAAAAACAACATAACCTGCACACCAAGTTTCTTCTTCAATACCTCTGCTTGTGGCTATTTCTGGTTCTGGTTTTACTTTAGGGGGGACCCGTCCATGGCGATCCCCTGAAAGAAAACAAGGGCCATGGGCGGGTCCCAACCCCCCATGGCCCTTTTCAATGCTTGAGGGCCATGGGAGCAGAAAGCTTCCATGGCCCTTTTTTTATTTTAAACTAAAACAGAGGGAGGGAGAGATGATAGTAGGGAAAGAGATAAGGATGGAAAGAATCATGAACAGGGACAAGGGTACCACAGTTATTGTCCCCATGGACCATGGAATAACCGTTGGTCCCATAAGAGGATTGATCAACATGAAGGAGACCATTGCGAAAGTAGCCGACGGGGGAGCAGACGCCATCGTTATACACAAAGGGATTGTTCCAGCAGGGCACAGAAGAAGAGGAAAGGACATAGGATTGATTATACATCTTTCCGCCAGCACCTGTCTATCTCCCACGCCAAATAACAAAGTGCTCGTGTGTACCGTTGAAGAAGCCATCAAGTTAGGCGCGGATGCTGTTTCTATACATGTAAACATAGGCGCAGAAGACGAAACCACCATGCTAAAAGATTTTGGTATGGTGTCTGCAAAATGCTTGGAATGGGGT
This sequence comes from Aquificota bacterium, assembly GCA_015494645.1. Lineage (GTDB taxonomy): Bacteria > Thermosulfidibacterota > Thermosulfidibacteria > Thermosulfidibacterales > Thermosulfidibacteraceae > Thermosulfidibacter. The sequence continues at coordinate 3,047 of WGAU01000129.1, read as the reverse complement.
ATGCCCCTTTTAGCCATGGTGTACGCAAGGGGGCCCAAGATCAGAAACCAGTATGATCCTTCGGTGGTCAAGCACGCCGCAAGGGTAGGAGCAGAGTTGGGAGCCGATCTGGTGAAGGTTCCCTACACGGGAACTCCCGAAAGCTTCCGGGAAGTTACAGAAGGATGTCCCATACCTGTGGTTATTGCAGGCGGAGAAAAGATGGATACCGCTGAGGACGTTTTAAGGATGGTAAAAGGCGCTATGGAAGCGGGAGCAGCAGGAGTTTCTATAGGTAGAAATGTCTTCCAGCATGAGAATCCAACTGCCATGGTCAGGGCTATATCCATGATCGTGCACGAAGATGCTTCAGTAGAAGAAGCCATGGAGGTGTTGAAATGAAGCTATTTTGGGTAAAGATAGACCCATGGAATAAAAAGGCTGTCACAGCAGCTCTTGAAGCAGGAGCAGACGCAATTGCTGTTCCAGAGGGATACACTACCAAGGTCAAAGAGCTGGGGCTGGTTCAGGTCATCGCACCCGATGGAGATTTGAAACCAGAAAGGGACGTTTTTTTCATCAATATCTCTTCTAAAGAGGATGAAGAAAAGGCTTTAGAGCTTTCTAAAAAAACAACGGTAATCGTAGACGCATCCGATTGGAAGATTATTCCCTTGGAGAACTTAGTAGCGCAAAGCAACAACATCGTTGCAGTGGTCAGAAGCAAAGAAGAAGCAGAAACTGCAATTGGGGTTCTGGAAATAGGTGTGAAAGGTGTACTTCTTGAAAGCACGGATCCATACCTTATCAAAGTGGTAGGTAAAATCGTCAAAAGAATGCCGCAAAAGATAAAACTTGAGGAAGCAGAAATCTTGGAAATCTCACCTGTAGGCATGGGCTACAGGGCGTGTGTGGATACAACGGAGCTTATGAGCACAGGAGAAGGAATGCTTGTAGGAGATAAAAGTGACTTTTTCTTTTTAGTGCACTCGGAAAGCGTAGAGAATCCCTACGTAGCCCCAAGACCTTTCAGAGTAAACGCCGGCGGCATTCACGCATACATTCTCTGCCCCAACAACAGAACCAAGTACCTCTCCGAACTCTCCACTGGTGATAAGGTACTGGTGGTTGACAGCAAAGGAGAGGCAAGGGAAGCCATTGTGGGACGAAACAAAACAGAGGTAAGGCCCTTGCTTATGGTTAAGGCCTCTTGTCAGGGCAAGACAGGAAGTCTCATTCTTCAAAACGCAGAAACCATCAGGCTAACATCTCCAGACGGCTCTCCTATATCGGTGGTTAAGCTTAAAAAGAAAGACAAAGTGCTCGTACATGTAAGTGAAGCCGGTAGACACTTTGGGGTGCAGGTCAAGGAAAAAATCAGCGAGCAGTGATGTTGACAAAAACAAGCGGCAACATTAAGAGCCAAAAGCAATGGATTGTAAACTTGTCTTTGCAGGCGTAGGTGGACAGGGCATTGTCTTTCTTACAAGACTTATCGGTGGCATCTTAGTGGATAAAGGTCACCACGTGATATCCACCGAAAACCATGGTATGGCTACAAGAGGCGGCAGTGTATTGGCCTTCATGAAAATTGGGAACTACCATTCGCCCCTTATACTGCATCACAACGCTGACGTAGGTGTCGTCTTGCATCCAGACGAGCTGGAAAAAGTGAAGCTTTACTGCAAGGAAAACGCAAAGATACTGGGTTACTCTGTAAACGAAGGTCAAGATGTGAAACCTGTTATTGAAAGGCACAAGCTGCACCCACGGGTGGCTAACATATACATAGCTGGTTTGATCCTAAAAGATCTCGGGATAACCGAGAGCGAAATAGCAAACTTTCTGAAACGGTTGGGCAAAGATACAGAAGAAAACCTTTTCGCCCTAAAACTAAGCTATTCGGAGGAGACCCATGCCCATGTACCAACCTCGCCTTGAAAGCATGGATAGAGAAGAGCTTGAAAGGATTCAGCTTGAAAGGCTGAAAAACACCATCAGGCACATAAAAGAGAACAACCAAGCCTACTGGGAAAAAATTGGAAAGGTAGAACCCGAAGACATTAAATCCCTTGAGGATCTGAAAAGACTTCCCTTTATGACCAAAGATGACTTGAGAAGCGCCTATCCTTTTGGATACACCTGCGCTCCTAAGGAGTCCTTTGTAAGATTCCACATGTCTTCCGGAACCACAGGAACTCCCATCGTGAACTTTTACACCAGAAACGATGTGGAACAGTGGGCCGAGATCATGGCCCGGTGCCTTGTCTGCGCGGGAGTAACCAGCAGAGATGTGGTTCAAATCACCCCCTCCTTTGGTTTATTCAATGGGGGATTTGGGTTCCACTACGGTTGCGAGAGAATAGGCGCAATGGTAGTACCCATTGGTGCGGGAAGATCCATGCTACAGTTAAAGCTTATGAAAGAAATGGGCACCACAGTGGTCTGTGCAATAGCCTCTTACCCGTTGAGACTTATAGAGGTAGCGAAAGAAGAGCATTTTGATTTCACCGATACAAGCCTACGCATAGGTATATTTGGCGCTGAGGTCTGGTCTGACGAGATGAGACAACGCATAGAAAAGGAAATGGGCATAATTTCGTACGACATTATCGGAATGACTGAAACTGGAGGCGTGGGTCTCGGCATAGACTGCCAATATAAGTGTGGCATACATGTGTGGGAGGATCACTATGTAGTTGAAATTGTAGACCCCACCACAGGGGAACCTCTCCCAGATGGAGAAGAAGGGGAAATGGTGGTTACCACTCTAACCAGGGAAGGGCTTCCACTTATAAGATACAGAACCAGAGACATAACAAAGATACTGAGCAGGGAAAGATGCGAGTGTGGTAGAACCATGCTCAGAGTGGATAGGATCAAAGGACGCACCGACGACATGCTTAAGGTTAAGGGGGTAAACTTTTATCCTTCCCAGATAGAAGCTATTCTTATGAGACACAAAGAGGTAGGCAATGAATATCAGATCGTCATAGATGAAAAGAAGGGCAAAACTTATGTCAAAGTTATACTTGAAATAAAGGACGAAGAAAGAGTTTCAAACGGAG
>WGAU01000128.1 GCA_015494645.1 Aquificota bacterium | reverse complement strand
ATATATCCTCAAGCAGTTTACACCAAACATCAAAGGATTTCCGCAAAACGTCCAGCTCCTCAGGGGAAACCTTATCAACGTTTCTTTCTATGGCTTCCCTTACCACATTCTCAAACTTCTCATAAGCTGCCTTGCCCTTGGGGGTTATAGCAATCACCACCCTTCTTCTATCTCTTTTCATGCGCTGTTTCTTGATATAGCCCTTATCCTCCAACTTGTTGGTTATATTAGTAAGCTTGCTTGGCCTTATGGGCAAAAGCTGCTGCTGCAAATTGCTCAGGAGCATCTTGCCATCCGGCTCCGATATTAGAAGTGAAAGGATGAGTATTTCTGCATCGGACATATCAGTGGCGTAGGAAAAGAGTTTGCGGAAATGGGGTCTAACCTTTCTCATTCCAAAAAGGATATCCTCCACAACGGCGTTTAACTCACCCATTGTTTCCCCCGCCAAAATAATTCAAATTCTAAAAATGTATTGACATTGCACCATTATATTGTTAGCATAACTGAAAATCAATAAGGGAGGTCAAAATGCTTGCCACAAAAGAAATGTACATTGCAAGGCTATCAAAAAAACATCCAGTCGTCTACGTAAATGGAGAAAAGGTTTCCGATTACGTCAACCATCCCAACATAAAACCTATTGTTGATTCCATAAGTTTTACTTACGAAATGGCGTTAAGGGAAGAGTACAAGGAGCTAACTACTGCACAATCTCAGTTCATCAACGAACCCATCAACCGTTTTCTCCACATATACACCACCAAGGACGATCTACTGGCCAGACTCAAACTGGCAAGGTTCTACAGTCAGAGACTGGCAACCTGCAACTACAGGTGCGTTGGATCAGATGCTCTAAACGCACTCTACACCATAACTTATGAGATGGACGAAGCCCTTGGAACAGAGTACCACAAAAGGCTCGTTGACTACATCAAATACGCCCAGAAGAATGATTTGGCACTGTCTGGTGCTCTGACCGACGTAAAAGGCGACAGAAGCAAGAAACCCCACGAGCAAGACGATATGTACCTAAAAATAGTGGAGAAAAGACCGGATGGCATCGTTGTGAAAGGGGCAAAGGCACATCAATCTGGAGCGGTGGCTGTGGATGAAACCATTGTTATGCCTACCGTAGCTCTCAAGGAGGAAGACAAAGCCTACGCTGTGGCCTTTGCGGTACCATCTGGTACTGATGGGCTTATCTATGTATTACAAAACAATGCCTTTGAAGCCAAAAGAAGGGAAAATGGAGAGTGGGAAATCGGCAACCCGTACGGGGTAAGAGGCACATGCCTTATGATCTTTGACAACGTATTTATCCCTTGGGAAAGGGTCTTTATGTGCGAGGAGTACAAGTATGCCGCTCCTTTAGTGGGCAATTTCGCCAACATACACAGGTACGTGGGTTCAGGATGCAAAGCAGGGTTCATTGACACCATTATAGGAGCGGCAGAGCTAATGGCCGAATACAACGGAGTGGCTAATGCAGGACACATACAAGCAAAGATTACGGAAATGATAAGAGGTTGCGAAGCCTGTTACGCCTGTGCCTTAGCCTCTGGATACGAAGCAGAACAGACAAAGTCTGGTGTGTGGTTGCCAGATGGACTTTACTCCAACGTATCCAAGATACTCGGATTCACCGCCATAGGAGACGCTATAGTGTATCTTGCCGACATAGCAGGTGGCATATGCGTTACATGCCCATCGGAGAAGGACCTCAAAAATCCAGAAATAGGGAAGTACATTGAACACTACCTCAAGGGCAGGGCAGATGTCCCCACAGAAGCAAGGATGAAGGTTATAAAATTTATAGAGTACTGGGTAGCCGGGCCCCACGAGGGAGGAGCTGTTCACGGCGGTGGATCCCCCATCACTCCCAATTTGTTTATAAAGAGGCTTTCTAACGTGGAAGAAAAGAAAAACTTAGTGAAGGAACTGCTTAAGCTGTAAATATACCGGGCGGGTCTTCCCGCCCAATCAAGCAAAAGGTTTTTTAATAACCTATCAGAAGTAAATCATCTCTCGTTTGATATTGCTTAAAAAATTTAATCCCAATTCATTGAC
>WGAU01000127.1 GCA_015494645.1 Aquificota bacterium | reverse complement strand
TAAGTGTAAATACTTTAAAGTTGGTTTTTTTCTTTAAGTGAATAAAGACAGTGTATCTCTTTCCCCTGCTTCTAATCCTGATCTTTGAAATGAGGGCGTCATTGACCTTAATAACCCTCTTCCAAGCTCCTTTTATTCTACTGTTGAACCTTAAAACTATTACATTTTCTTTGGTAATGTAGCTTTTTACCTTGGAAGGTTTGGTTAACGCCACCACCACCCTTGTATGATCGGGAGCTGACCAGAAATTAACTCCTTTGGTGGTGAACTTTCCATAAGCACTACCGAAGGTAACTAAGAGAATTACTCCAACCCGACAAAGAAACTTTCCCATTGGAGGCTTTCCCTTGCAAGTTCTACATCGCGGATTATGGCATCTACCAGTTTATCTACACTACCAAACTTTTTTTCATCTCTCAACCTGTCCACAAAGTAGAGGGCAACTTTTTTCCCGTAAAGATTCTCATCTAAGCCGATGATATGGGCTTCAACGGTCACTTCCTCACTACCGAAAGTAGGTTTTGTTCCTATGTTGACCACTGCCTTCATCAGCCTGTTCCCCAGATCAGCAAAGGCCATATAAACTCCGTTTTTGGGAACAATCTCATTATCTGGCTCAATGTTTGCTGTGGGAAACCCCAGCATCTTTCCTCTACCTTTGCCTTTCACTACCTTACCGATTATTCTATAAGGTCTTTTTAGCAACTTCCATGCCAGCTTGATGTTTCCCTCTCTTATGACCCTTCTTATCCTGGTGCTACTAACGGGAATACCTTTCTCCATAACAGCAGGATAAGCGAAGAACTCAAAGTTGTACCTGTTGGAAAGGGTCTTGAGTAAGGATACATCTCCTGATCTATCTTTACCGAACCTGAAGTTTTCACCTACCACCAAGGCTTTGCATTGAAGCCTTTCCACCAGAACCTTCGCAACAAACTCCTCTGGTCCCATGATGCTCAAGTTTTCATCAAACTTTAGAAGAAAGATCCTGTTAATGCCGTAAAGCTTTATAAGACGCCGCTTTTCTTCTGTTGGTGTTAAAATTATGTTTCCTCCTCTGTTGAAAAACTTCATAGGATGGGGATGGAAGGTTACCACTCCTGCAGCTATTCCTAACCTTTTGGAAAACTCCAGAGCCTTTTTTATCAAAGCCTGATGACCTGCATGAACTCCATCAAAATTGCCAACAGCTAAAGCAAGTGGTTCTTCCGACTTCGCATCTTTCCAAGAAACGACCATGGCTTAGAGGGATAGAACTATTTTTTCAATAGCTTTGTATCTTTCAATTGTCTTTTGAATAATGTCCTGAGGCAAAGGAGGAGGTGGAGGCTGTTTGTTCCAATTTATGGATTCAAGGTAATCTCTTATAAACTGCTTATCAAAGTTAGGAGGAGAAATTCCTGGCCTGTACGACTCCGCAGACCAGAACCTTGATGAATCCGGAGTGAGCAGCTCGTCAATTATGTGGGGATTACCATCCTCATCCAGCCCAAACTCAAGCTTTGTATCTGCAAGAATTATACCCTTTTCTTTCAGCAGGTCATGGGCCCAAGAGTAGATCTTCAAGGTTACCTCCATAAGCCTTTCCGCAAGGGTTTCGTTTCCAACAACTTTTTTATATTCTTCTATAGTTATGTTCTGATCATGTCCCTCTTCCGCCTTTGTGGCAGGGGTAAAGATGGGTTCGGGAAGCTTCTCAGCAAGTTGCATTCCTTTGGAAAGCTTTATCCCACAAACACTACAGGCCTTCTGATAGTCTTTATAAGCGCTTCCAAAGAGGTATCCCCTTGCTACAAATTCTATGTTGATCCTTTTGAGTTTCTTCACAAGCACACTTCTTCCTATAAGCTCTGGGTAATTTTTAAGAAAATCCAGCTCTTCCTCAGGAGCTGTGGACAATAAATGGTGTCTATGGTCAACCATGGAGAACCACTTGTTTGATACACTGGTCAAAACCTTACCCTTCCCGGGAATTCCTTCATTAAAAACCACATCAAAGGCGGAGATCCTGTCCGTTGCTACTATGAGAAGCCTTTTATCATCAACCTCATAAACATCTCTGACCTTTCCAGAAAAGAGCTTCCTTAATTCCTTTATCTCCGTTCTAACTAAAGCTTTTTCCATGCTTCTCCTCCTTCCTTTTGCTACCGGTGGCATCTTTTTACTAAAAAGACCTACCTGCGGCAAGCTTCAGGATCTTGATTTTTTAGCCATTAAAGCTATTTTTATAAAAAAAGTCATAAAGGAGCAGCGTATGCTCATCACAAGACAGGCGGATTATGCAATCAGGATTGTGATATACCTTGCAAAGAACTATGGCAAAACACTTACTGCTACCACCATATCTGAAAAAACCAATGTGCCGAAGTCTTTTCTCCCAAGGATCGTATCTACCCTTTCCAACAGAAAAATTGTCATCACCGAAAAGGGCAAAAAGGGAGGTGTGAGATTAGCAAGGCCGCCTAAGGACATCACCATTTACGAAGTGATAGAGGCAATAGACGGGGTTCCGACCATGAATATATGCATAGACAGAGAAGATGCCTGTTTCTACACCGATTTTTGCAAAATGCACCAGTTGTGGAAAGAACTCCAAAGTTATATTGAAAAAAAGCTCAAAGATACTACTGTGGCAGACGTTATTGTTGATTACGGTTCTCTTGGGCCTCAACAAGCTCAAGAAACTTTATGAGTGTACGTACAGGCTGCCCCGTGGCTCCGCTTTTATAGTATTTCCAGCTTCCCTCAAGAAAAGCAGGCCCTGCTATGTCAAGATGCGCCCATGCCTTTACATTCTTGTTATCAACAAACTTCTTCAAGAATAAAGCCGCCGTTATGGCACCCCCATAGCGCCCCTTAGCGTTGTTCCTCGTGTCGGCAAAGTCCGTTTTCAACTCCTTCTCAAGATCCTCATCCAAAGGCAAAGGCCAGAGCTTTTCTCCCGTAAAGCGGGAAACTTTCAAAAACATATCACAAAGTGTTTGGGAAGTGCAAAACAAACCACTTGTGTATCTGCCCAAAGCGACCATACACGCTCCTGTTAAAGTGGCCACATCTATAAGGTAATCCTTTTTCTGAGTTGATGCCTCTATTAGAGCATCTGCAAGGAGCAACCTTCCCTCTGCATCTGTGGAATGAATTTCCACGCTCACCCCGTTTCTAAAGACAATCACGTCTCCAGGCTTGTAAGAACCACCATCGGGAAGATTCTCGGCCAAGGGCATATACAGGTTAACATCCAGATTTGGCCTCTTTTTAAGTAGATATTTTGCCACTCCTAAAATACTGCAAGCTCCCGCCTTGTCACACTTCATATCTTCCATGGAGGCGGGTGGTTTCAAGCTGAGTCCCCCTGAATCAAAGGTAACACCTTTGCCCACAAGGGCCAACTTCGCTAATGGATTTTCGCTTTTGTATTTTATGGTCACAAATGCAGGTGGATTTTTGCTTCCCTTTCCCACGTGCCATGTTCCTACAAGACCCAAATCTTTCAGCCTTTCTCCCATTACAACTTTAACCTCAGCCCCCATCTCCCTTAAGGAAAGAGCTTCTTCTGCTATGGCTTCTGGAGGGGCATCAGTTGCAGGGATATTTACAAGATCCCTAACATAATTTGTTATTTCTGCAATCTCCACCCCTTCGTTGAAGTAAGGCTTTAGATCTTTATTGATAGCCACCTCAACATAAAGTTCTTTCTTTTCATTCTTGTACTTGTCAAAGGCATATCCACCTAACCCTAACCCTTCCGCAAGGGCTTGAGCACCATCAGAGGTAAGCTTGAGATCCACCTCTATCTTAACCTCTTCCAATTGGGTTTCCTCAAGCTTCCAGAGTGCAGAAGCTGCCGCTTTTCTGAGATTTTCTGGAGAAGAATCTTCACAAAAAGAGAGCACCTTAGGCAAGGGCCCATCCATAACTAAAACAGTTTTGCCTGTTTCTGCTTTGATTTTCAACTTTTCAAAGACTTCCTTTTTGTCCGTTATACAACACACGCATTGGAGATTGCTCAATCTTTCAACAAATTTTACCTTCATAACCGCCTCCTGTGTTGCAAAAAGGGACAAATTGGGACATTTATATCTTAAGTCTGTTCTCTTAGAGACGATAACTAACAACAAACGAAAGGTGGTGCAAGATGAAGATACTGGTGGTTGACGATTCATCCACAATGAGGAGGATCATAGTTAACACTCTCAACAAGCTTGGCTACAAGAACGTAATAGAGGCCGAGCATGGCCTTGATGCGTTGGCCAAGCTTAAAGAAAACCCTGACGTATCTCTCATCTTGACCGATTGGAATATGCCTGAGATGGACGGCTTAACCTTTGTACAGACCCTCAGACGGTCAAAGACTTTCAACAAGGTGCCCATTATAATGATCACTACAATGGGCGCCAAAGAAGACATTGTTAAAGCCTTGAAGGCAGGGGTGAATAACTACATAGTAAAACCCTTCACCCCACAGATTCTCAAGGAAAAGATAGAGCAAACCCTTAAAAAAGTAGGGGGATAGGCTGTGGCTGATCTTGAGTTTTTGGAGGACTTTTTAGCAGAGGTTACTGAAATACTTGAGCAGCTTAATCAGGATTTGGTTGAGCTTGAGGAACGTCCAGAGGATCTGGATCTCCTTAACAAGATATTCAGGGCTGCTCATACCATGAAGGGGACATCTTCCTTCATGGGCTTTGAGAAGATGACCACTGTTACCCATCGCATGGAAGACATTCTCAACGTTCTGAGGAAGGGAGAGGCCAAGCTCACCCCTGACGTGATGGATGTGGTCCTTGAAGCGGTAGATGTGGTTGAACAGATCGTTGAGAATATTAGGGAAACACAGGAGGAAGGTGACATAGATATTACAGAGATAGTGAAGAAACTTGAAGATGCCTATGCTAAGCTTACAGGTCAGAAGACAGAGGAAGAACCAGCTGCAGAAGATGTGGTTATAGGTGGAGGTAAGCCTCCTTCAAAAGAGGAACTGGAAGCGTTGGACAGAGAAATTCAGGAGATGCTGAAGAAAGAAACAGAAGCAGAGCAAGCCCCTGAAGAAACTGTCATAGGTGGTGGAAGGCCACCTACGAAGGAAGAGCTTGAAGCCTTTGATAGAGAGATACAGGAACTCCTCAAAAAGGAACTTGAAAAGGAACAACAGCAAACAGGCAAAAAAGAAAAGAAAAAGTCTGACAAACCTGCCGCCAAGGCTGAAAAGAAGGAAAAGAAGGGCGATACAACTATAAGGGTTGATGTTTCAAGGTTGGACGCCCTCATGAACCTTGTGGGAGAGCTTGTTTTAGGAAGGAACAGGCTATTGAGGATAGTACAACAGCTTTCCACCAAATACGAGGGAGACGAGCTTGTAGAAGCTTTGTCCGAAACCATGGATCAGGTAGATTTCATCACCACGGATCTACAGATGGCGGTTATGAAGACCAGAATGGTTCCCATTGCAAGGGTCTTCAACAGATTTCCAAGGGTGGTCAGGGATTTGGCAAGGGAGTTGAACAAAGAAGTAAAACTCATAATAGAAGGAGAGGACACAGAGCTTGACAGGTCCATAGTGGAAGAGATCGGAGATCCTTTAGTTCACCTGGTGAGAAACGCCATAGACCATGGAATTGAGCCTCCACAGGAAAGGGAATTCTTGGGTAAGCCCAGGCAGGGAACTCTCAGATTGGCTGCCTATCACGAGGGAAATCACATAGTTATCTTGGTTGAAGACGATGGTAGAGGTATTGACATAGAAAAGATCAAAAAGAAAGCCCTTGAAAAAGGTCTTGTTACCGAAGCCGACCTTGCAAGGATGACCGAGAAGGAAATCCTTGGGCTCATTTTCCTTCCTGGCTTCTCCACAGCAGAGAAGGTTACTGATGTATCGGGAAGGGGCGTGGGTATGGACGTGGTCAAGACCAACATTGAAAAGCTAAACGGAACTATAGAGATAAACTCTCAAGTGGGTAAGGGCACCCAGATCGTTATAAAGATCCCCCTTACATTGGCTATTATTCAGTCCTTGCTGGTTCAGGTTGGAGAAGAAATTTACGCCATACCTCTTGTGTCTGTTGTGGAGGCTGTTAAGGTCAACGTGGATGAAATACAGTATGTTGAAGGACAGGAAATTATTATACTTAGAGACTCCGTGCTTCCCCTTGTTGAGCTCTCAAGGGTTTTCAACATCCCTACTGAGAGGGATGACAAGTCTATTTATGTAGTGGTCCTGAGCATTGGAGATAAGAGGTTTGGACTCATTGTGGATAGGCTCATTGGGCAGGAAGAAATCGTTATCAAATCTTTGGGCAATTATCTGTCCAATGTGCCTGGTATATCCGGAGCAACCATAATGGGAGATGGAAGGGTTACCCTTATTATTGATGTTGCTGGCTTGGCAAATATGATAGCGAGGGTGGCATAATGGATCTGAGGGAAATTTCCGAGTTTTTAAAGAAGCAGGCAGCTCAGGAAGAAGGGCTTGCTGTTCAAGAGGAAGAGTACGAGCACCTGGTAGGCTTCATAATAGGAGATGAAGAGTTTGCAGTGGATATTCACTTGATCAAGGAGATCATAGAGGTCCCGGACATCACAAGGGTTCCTAATGCACCTTCCCACGTACTTGGGGTTATCAACTTAAGGGGTCAGATAGTGCCTGTTATAGATCTCAGGATAAAGTTCAACCTCCCCTACTCTCCCTCAACCAACGAGGAAGAGAGAAAGATCGTGGTGGTTGAAACGGATGAGAAAGTGGTGGGTATAATGGTAGACGCCGTTACCCATGTTCTGAGGATCCCTGTCTCCACCATAGAACCTCCCCATGGGGTTGTGGGAGGCTTTGAAGCGGAATATGTTGAAGGTATAGGAAAGAAAGAGGATAACAAGGTTGTTGTAATTTTAAATGCAAATAAATTGTTAGAGGAATAAAGATGGCGTGGAAGCCTCAAAGTATGCCGGACATTTTAGAGCCAGGAACAAATGAGTTTGAGCTGGTAGAATTCTGGATGTACGATGAGAAGGAGGACGGTTCTGTTTACAACTATATCTTTGGAGTGAATGTCGCCAAGGTTAAAGAGGTTGTTTGGCTTCCTGAAATAATAAAGGTTCCAAACCTTCCAGAAGCCATAGTGGGGGTAATCAACCTTAGAGGACAAGTGATCCCTCTCATAGACCTTGCTAAATGGATGAAAATCAGAGAACCGTCTGACCTAAAGAGAAAGTCGGTCATTATCACCGAATTTTACAAAGTGAAGATCGGTTTCATCGTCCATGAGGCCAAGAGAATCAGAAGGGTCACATGGGACAAGATCAAACCACCTCCAGAAGTACTTGTGGCTCAGTTTGGAACCAAAGTCACAGGCGTCATTGAGATAGAAAGAGGCAATTTCTTGCTGATCTTGGATCTTGAAAATGTCCTTGCCGAACTTGGATTGATAACCATCGAAAAGGAAATTGAAGTAGAAAAGGTTCCTGAGGACATTAAAGGGCCTGTTCTTATTGCAGATGACTCTTCTGTGGCAAGGAAGATTCTGAAAGACATTTATACCAAGGCTGGATTTGACGAGCTGATAGTTGTTAAAGATGGGGAGGAAGCTCTAAACACACTTCTGGCTTTCCTTGAGAAGGCCCAGTCGGAAGGCAGGGATATTTTAGACTACATTTCTCTAGTGGTTACTGATGTGGAAATGCCCAGAATGGATGGCTATACCTTAGCAAGGAAAATCAAAGAGAATCCTGATTTGGCGAAGATCCCTGTGATCATAAACACATCCCTTTCCGAAGAGTCCAACATAGAAAGAGCAGAGAAGGTAAAGGCCGATGCTTTCTTTGTAAAGTTTGAGCCAGAAGAGCTAATAAAGGTTTCAAAAGAGCTCATCCACAGGGCAAGATCCGGTAAGCTGGGAGGGCCTACTCTAACCAATATTCCCACCGAATCGGAGGTGGGCACTCACATATCCAAGATGGAAACCAGTGCCAACCCTCAAAAAAAAAACTTAGTTCCTAAAAAGGAACCAGATGAGACTATTTCATCTGAAGAGGTGTCATCTGGAAAACAAGAAGAATCTACTCCTGCTCAGGATGAAGAACCTGAGCAGACCGATGATCTTGAAACCGTAGAAAACAACACAGCAGGAGAGGAAGAGATGGCTGAAGAGGCAAAGAATAATGTGAATCCTGCCGATGAGATAGACGCTCTTTTGAAGGAACTGGGGGTTGAAACTGAGGAAAGTAAAGAAGAAAAGCAAGAAGAAACAGCACCTATAGATGAACAGGAATCTAAAGAAGCCCCAGCCGATGAAATAGACGCCTTGTTAGCGGAGATAAATGGTGCCTCTGAAAGTCAAGATCAGCAGGAAGAGGAAGAACCCCAAGCAGAAGTCCGAGAAGAACCGCAAGAGGAGGTTTTACCTCAACCTGAAATTGCCGATGACATAGACGCTCTGATAGCCAATTTCCAGCAGCAACAGGAAGCGCAGCAGGATTCAGAAGATGAGACGGTAACTACAGATGAAACTGGTGAAAGCGAGCCAGATATTGTGGATCAAATTCTCGCAGAGCTTGAATCGGGCAAGATGGGTGCAGAAAGCGCCACCAATGAGGAGGGAGCTTATGAAGTGCCTACTGCAGAGAAACTTATGGAAAGGGATGATGTAGCTGACATTATTAAAAAGCTTGAAGAGCGCTTGGAATCTCTCGGAGAAGAAGACGAGAGCCTAAAGGTAGAGCTTATAGCCCTTATAGAAAGCCTTAAAGCTCAGCTTGAAGCCCAGAAAAAAGAAAAAGAAGAAAAGCGGGTTATTGCTAAGCTCTACAAAGTGACAAGGGAAACTGAAGAGGAAACGGTTAAGCTTATGGAGATCTTGGAACAGGCAATGGATAAAGCTACAGAATGCATGGGTATAGTTGAGGAGGTAGAGAACGAAGAGGTCAAGGCAAAAATCAACGAAAAGCTCAATGAGATCAACGATTTGCTCTTTAGTGCCATTAACCACTTGCAGTTCCAAGACATAACCAGACAGAAGATAGAAAGGGTCATAGTGGCCCTGAAGAAGCTGAATGACTACCTCAACGAGTGGTTTGGAACAGACTTTATAGGAGACTAACAAAGTGAGTAGAAAGTATATAATTGTTCTCATGGATGGTGCAAGTGGACACCCTCTAAAAGAACTGGAAGGCAAAACCACATTAGAAGCTGCCAACACACCCAATCTTGATAGACTTGCTCAGGAAGGGATATGTGGCTGGACCTTAAATGTGCCTGAGGGAATGCACCCTGGATCTGATGTTGCTATCCTTTCCGTACTTGGTTGCAACCCCAAAATTTATTACACGGGAAGGGCTCCTTTGGAAGCAGCCAGTATGGGGGTTGAGCTTTCAGATAAAGATGTGGCTTACAGGTGTAATCTGGTAAGGATTGAGAATGGTATGATGAAGGATTACAGTGCCGGTCATATCTCAACGGAAGAGGCAAGAAGTATTATCAATCTGCTCAACGAAAAGCTTGCCGATGAAGAGATAAAGTTCTATCCAGGGGTAAGCTACAGACACCTCCTGGTATGGAAAGATGGCAAGTGGAACATTCAATGTACCCCTCCCCATGACATAACAGGGCAGCCATTCTCTGAACACCTTCCAAAAGGAGAAGGGGCAGAAAAACTCATAGATCTTATGGAAAGATCCAAGAAGATTTTAGCAGATCATCCCAAAGCCAACATGATCTGGCTCTGGGGACAGGGCAAGCGCCCAGAGCTACCCAATTTTGAAAACACTCATGGAATCAAGGGTGGTGTTATATCCGCCGTGGATCTTATCAAAGGCATAGGGGTGCTGATGGGCCTTGAGATCATAGACGTTCCGGGCATAACTGGATACATAGACACAAACTACAAGGGAAAGGCCGAATACGCCATAGAATTTCTGAAGACAGAAGGGGATTTTGTCTTCATACACATTGAAGCTCCTGATGAAGCCGGACATCAAAAAGACTACAAGGCCAAGATCAAGGCTATTGAAGATATTGACCAAAAAATAGTTGGAACCTTACTTGACTGGATTGATACCGACGGAGTAGCTGCAAGGATACTGGTTCTTCCCGACCATCCCACTCCTGTAGATGTAGGCACCCACACACGGGAGCCTGTTCCTTACGTTCTTTGGAGCAGTTCTCTGAAGGTTAAAGGAGAAGAAGCATTTAACGAGAGAGCTCTTGAGTATCTCAAGCCTTATACATTAGACGAGGGATACAGACTCATAATGCTTCTTCTGGGAAAGGTTTGTACTGACTGCACAGCCTGCTCAATTAAGGATGCTTGCAACTTTAAACCTTAACCTACAAACAGCATCTTTAAAACCTCTTTTCCTTCAAACCCCGCAGAACAAAGTTAGGTTCACTATTCAGGATAGCCTTCAGCTCTTCTAACTCTTTCTTCCGATTCAGAAAGCGCATAGTTTAAAGATAATTTCTACACAATCAACGGTCAACCTTTAACGGGTTGCCACAGCTTTGGGCAGGGATTATTTTTTTGTGCGGTGGAAATCTGTCTGACTGAGGAGGGAGGCGGTGAAAAGGTTCAAAAGGTTTGCTGAAGCTGTTTTGGAAAGAGCAGTAATAGATCTCCTTAAACCCATTGCTGAGGACAGAAAAAAGACTCAAGAGTGGATCACCGCCTACAAGTGGATCTTTGATCCTGACTGGCCATGTATTCTCAAGTTTGAAATGTGCTGTGACGCATTAAACATAAATCCTGATGAGATGAGGGCTACATTAAGGAGAGCCTGCTACGAGAAGAAGTTAGCAAAAGAGATTCTACTCAGAAGCAAGAAAGCCGAGGACGTAAGCAAAGAACTGCAGGACGAGGAGCAAGACTAAAGATTTTTTTGATAAATTATCCTCAAGCCCTCAAGAGTAAGCCACGGTTCAACTTTTTGAATAGTTTTGCTCATGGAGGCAACGGATTCGGCAAGCCCTCCTGTTGCTATTACCTTTAAAGGAAGGGTAACCTCTTGTTGAATAAGATCTATCATTCCGTCAACGAGGCATACATAGCCGTAAAATATACCCGATTGCATGCTTTCAACGGTGTTCTTACCTATCACATTCTTGGGTCTTTCAAAGTCAACCTTGGGAAGCTGGGCAGTTTCCTTAAAAAGAGCCTCCATGGATATGCCAATTCCAGGGGCAATGGCGCCGCCGAGATACTCTCCTTTTACAGAAACAACGTCAAAGGTAGTAGCCGTACCAAAATCCACCACCACCAAAGGACCACCGTACTTGTGATACGCGGCTACTGCATTAACAATTCTGTCCGTCCCAACTTCCTTTGGATTGTCCACTAGTATGGGCATACCTGTTTTAACTCCTGGACCAACCACCAAGGGAGAGATATTGAACAGCATCTTCACAGCCTTAGCCACGGTGGATGTTAGAGGTGGAACGACACTGGACATTACAGCCCCGTCTACACCTTCAGGAGCTATGTCTTTCATTTCTAATAGAGATTTCAGGAGAGCCGCTATCTCACACGGAGTTCTTCTTCTATCACTGCTTATGCGCCAAGAAGCGATTAGATCCTTGCTCCTGTAAAGTCCAACAACAATGTTTGTGTTTCCAACATCAACAACCAGAAGCATTCTCTGTTTTCCTCAAGTATGACTCAAGTATCAAGCAGGCAGCAAGAGCGTCCAGTTTTTTCTTTCTTTTACGCCAGCTGAGTCCCGTCTGCTTTAGAATCCCTTCTGCCTCATAACTGGTTAGCCTTTCATCCACAAGTTCCACATCAACTCCGAGGGCACGGATCATACCTGCAAAGACCTTTACTTTAGAAGCCATCTCTCCTTCAGAGCCATCCATATTGAGGGGAAGACCAACCACAACCTTTTTTACCTGGCAATCCTTTATGATGCGGCCTATCTCTTTTAACGCTTCAGATCTGGAAACCACCTTGAGGGGCTGGCATATTGTGCAAGTAGGATCTGTAATGGCAAGACCCACTCTCGCTTCACCGTAATCAACAGCCAAGATACGCATGATCAAAGAGAAAAGGGGAACCTACGGTCCCCCTTTTACACAGCTCAACCGAAAGATGTACAGCTTCCTCCTGAAGAGGAACTCGTTGAAGACCCTAAGCTGCCAAAGGGAGAAAAAACTCTTTTAACGTCAGCACTTCCACACTGAGGACACTTAACATCTTTCTGATCATCTGCACTTAACACCAAATGACTGAACCTCTTGCCACATACTTTACAAACAAACTCATAAATGGGCATATGCCCTCACCTCCCCTGTCCTTTTAGGAGAGATGCCTATCAATTATGGACTTGATGGTATCCTTAGGCTGCACCCCTACCATCTGTTCAACGACTTTACCCTCCTTGAAGAGAAGCAAGGTAGGTATAGCCCTAATTCCATATCTTATTGCAAGCTGAGAATTTTCATCCACATTCACCTTACCAACCTTAAGCTTACCCTTATACTCCTCAGCGAGAGCATCTATTACTGGAGCTATCATTCTGCAAGGAGCACACCATGTAGCCCAAAAATCAACTAACACAGGCACATCCGACTGCAACACTTCCTTGTCAAAGTTCTCCTCTGTAAGGGTGAGCACGCTCATCTGCTTCCTCCCAAAAAAGAAGTGGTGCCGGGGCCCAGAATCGAACTGGGGACACGTGGATTTTCAGTCCACTGCTCTACCAACTGAGCTACCCCGGCACTCAAGTGCCATAATTCCTTTATTCCTTGAGGAAGCCCCTGTCAAGTCCCCAAGTTCGGTTAGGCCCCTGTACCCTTTCAAGTTTTAAAGGCTAAAATCCAGGGTCATGACCTTATCCCAGGCAGCTACAAAGTCCTTTACAAATTTCTCTTTGGCGTCTTCTGAAGCGTAAACTTCTGCCACAATTCTAAGCTCTGAATGATGCCCTATAAGGAGATCTACGCTGGTAGCTGTCCATGCAAGCTCGTTTGTGTTCCTTCTGTAGCCCTCAAAAAGATAACCTTTATCATCTGCTCTTCTCCAGACTACACCCATATCTAACAGATTTACAAAGAAGTCGTTGGAGAGAATCTCGGGTTTGTCTGTTAGCACGCCATGGGCCGAACCATCCCAGTTGGTGCTTAGTACCCTCATACCTCCTAAAAGAACTACCATTTCTGGAACCGTTAAGGAGAGAAGATCTGCCTTATCCACAAGCATTTCTTCGGCTGACAGAGGGCAGCGAGGACTTATATAGTTCCGGAAGCCGTCCGCCAGAGGCTCCATATACTTCCAGCTTTCAACATCTATCTGCTCCTGCGATACATCTACCCTCCCTGATCTGAAGGGAACTTTTATATCTATTCCCCCTTTGCGGGCTGCCTCTTCAACAGCAGCGCAACCTGCAAGTACTATAAGGTCTGCCATGGAAACCCTTCCAAATTCTTCTTTTATATTTTCTAAGATCTTCAATACCTTGTTCAGAAGCTTTGGGTTGTTCACTTCCCAACCCTTTAAAGGACTCAACCGGATGCGTGCGCCATTTGCGCCTCCTCTTAGATCGCTGCTGCGGAAAGTGGAAGCAGAAGCCCAAGCAACAAAAACAAGTTCAGAAATCTTAAGTCCAGACGACAATATCTTGGACTTAAGGGTTTCTATCTCCTCTTCGGTGAGAGGCTCAAATTCAGGTTTGGGCAAGGGATCCTGCCATGTGAACTCTTCTTCGGGAACTTCTGGACCAAGGTAGCGGCTTCTGGGGCCCAAGTCCCTGTGGGTAAGTTTGAACCACGCTCTGGCAAAAGCTTTCTCAAACTCTTCTGGATTTTCCAAGAAACGTCTGGCTATCTTTTCGTATGCGGGATCGTACCTTAAGGCAAGATCGGTAGTGAGCATAAAAGGTTTGTGTTTTTTATTAGAGTCGTAAGCGTCGGGAATTATTTCAGGAGCATCCTTTGCCACCCACTGGTATTTTCCAGCAGGACTCTTGGTAAGTTCCCACTCATATGTAAAAAGATTCTGCAGAAAGTTTATGCCAAATCTTAGAGGATTAACCGTCCACGCTCCCTCAAAC
>WGAU01000126.1 GCA_015494645.1 Aquificota bacterium | reverse complement strand
TAACATATCGGGCACGATTTTCCACATTTTTCCCCGTTTTTCCAATGTTGACATGACACAGGGCAGAGCATATAAAACCAGCAGGCAAGCTACTTGAAAGCAACAAAAGCCCGGGTGGTGGAACTGGTAGACACAGGGGACTTAAAATCCCCTGGGCCTTGTGCCCGTGCGGGTTCGAGTCCCGCCCCGGGCATTGTTTGTTTCAAATTGTGATTTTTTTCATTTGGAGGGCAAGATGGCTTTGGTGGTACAGAAGTTCGGCGGAACGTCCGTTGGAGATATTGAAAGAATAAAGAACGTTGCAAAGAGGGTAGCCAAAACCAAGGATCAAGGAAACGATGTGGTTGTTGTAGTTTCCGCAATGGCTGGAGAAACCGACCGTTTGATAAATCTGGCAAAACAGTTAGCGGAAATACCTGATGAAAGGGAAATGGACTTACTTCTTTCTTCAGGAGAAAGGGTATCCGCGGCATTATTAGCCATTGCTTTGAAGGAGATGGGATACAAAGCCCGTTCTTTCACAGGTAGACAGGCAGGATTTATTACCGATGACGCCCACACCAAGGCCCGTATCAAGCGTATTGAAGCCAAAAACATACTGGAGTCACTGAAAAGAGGAGAGATCGCCGTAGTTGCAGGATTTCAGGGGGTTTCTGAGCTATCCCACGATGTTACTACCTTGGGCAGGGGAGGTTCAGACACTACCGCTGTAGCTTTGGCCGCCGCTCTTAAGGCAGATGTATGCGAGATTTACACCGATGTTAAAGGAGTTTACACCGCAGACCCAAGGATTGTGCCCAACGCAAGAAAGCTTGACAGAATCTGTTTTGAAGAGATGCTGGAAATGGCGAGTGCTGGAGCAAAGGTGCTTCAGGTGCGTTCTGTAGAGATAGGGATGAAATACGGCATCCCTATCCATGTACGCTCATCATTTGAAGAAGAGGAGGGAACCATGGTTGTACCCTTCACCCAAGATATGGAAGAAGTTCTTGTTTCCGCAGTAACCCACGATAAGAATCAGGCAAGAATAACCGTTATAGATGTTCCTGACAGGCCGGGGATCGCCAAATCTATTTTCAAGCCGCTAGCGGAGGCTAACATAAACGTTGACGTAATAGTACAGAATGTATCTCATGAGGGCCTTACCGATGTTTCCTTCACAGTAGCCAGAACGGATCTCCCTAAAGCGGTTAAGGTAATTGAGGAAGTAGTTAAAGAGATAGGAGCTAAAGGATACACTACCGATGAAAACATAGCCAAGGTTTCCATAGTAGGTGTGGGTATGCGGTCTCACCCAGGCGTAGCGGCCAAGATGTTTGAGACTTTGGCTAAGGAAAACATTAACATACTGATGATCAGCACCTCAGAAATCAAGGTATCCTGCATCATTGAAGATAAGTATACGGAGCTGGCTGTAAGGGCCCTTCACGACGCCTTTGGACTCGGGCAGGGATAACAGCCCCTGCCCCTCCATCTATACCCCTGCTTGAATTTTTACACACTTGACATTAATTTTACTCAAACAATCACTGTGGGAGGGGTATAGATGGTAAAGATTTACGATACCACCCTTAGGGATGGTACTCAGGCAGAGGAGATCTCCTTCTCCTCAACAGACAAGCTTCTTATTGCCGAAAAGCTGGACGAGCTTGGAATACATTACATAGAGGGAGGATGGCCAGGTTCCAACCCCAAAGATATGGAGTTTTTTGAACTCGCCAAGCGCTTGAATCTGAAAAATGCAAAGATCAGTGCCTTTGGCAGTACAAGAAGAGCAAACAATTCCGTTGAGAAGGATCAGAATGTCATAGCCCTGCTTAAGGCAGAAACTGAGGTGGTGGCCATCTTCGGTAAGTCCTGGGATATGCATGTAACTGATGCTTTAAAATGCACTTTGGATGAGAACTTAAAGATGATTTACGATACCGTAAACTTCATGAAAAAGCACGGAAGGGAAGTTATCTATGATGCTGAGCATTTTTTTGATGGATATAAGCGAAATCCAGAATACGCATTGAAAACCCTCAAGGCAGCAGAAGAAGCAGGAGCTGATGTCATATGTCTTTGTGACACCAACGGGGGTTCCCTGCCCTTTGAGATACAGGAAATAGTATGCGAAGTGAAAAAGCACATAAAGACAGACCTTGGTATACACTGCCATAACGATACTGAATGTGCAGTGGCCAACTCCATAATGGCGGTTAAGTGTGGTGTGGTGCATGTTCAGGGCACCATGAACGGCTTTGGAGAAAGATGCGGCAATGCAAATCTCTGTTCCATAATTCCTAACCTGATGCTTAAGATGGGTATAGAGTGTATACCCAAAGAGAATCTTAAAAAGCTGACAAACATATCAAGATTCGTTTACGAAATAGCCAACCTCAAACCCTGGACCCATCAGCCCTACGTGGGCAAAGCAGCCTTTGCTCACAAAGGCGGCGTGCATGTAAGCGCAGTGATGAGAAAACCGGAAACCTACGAACACATAGATCCAGAACTTGTGGGCAACAGAAGAAGAGTTCTGGTATCCGATTTATCCGGAAGATCCAACATCATCTACAAAGCAAAGGAGTTTGGACTTGATTTGGATTCCAAGGATCCACTGGTGCAGGAGGTTCTGGAAAAGCTCAAGCACCTTGAGCACCAGGGCTATCAGTTTGAGGGCGCAGAGGCTTCCTTTGAGATCCTCATCAAAAAGACTATGAAAAGGTTCAAACCCTACTTTGATCTTAAGGGCTTCAGAGTTATAGTGGAGAAGAGAAGCAGAGACGATGAACCGTTAAGCGAAGCCACCATAAAGATAGAAACCCCCGTAGGAGCTAAACACACCGCAGCAGAAGGAAACGGCCCTGTGAACGCATTGGACACGGCACTGAGAAAGGCCCTTGAGGAGTTTTATCCCAATCTTAAAGAGATGCACCTTGTGGATTATAAGGTCAGAATACTTGACGAGTATGCCGGAACAGCGGCCAAGGTCAGAGTTCTCATTGAGTCCACAGACGGCAAGAGAAGATGGGGCACTGTTGGGGTCCACGAGAATGTTATTGAGGCAAGCTGGCAGGCCCTGGTGGACAGTATAGAGTACAAGCTCATGAAGGACGAGGAGGAAGGGAAGCTGTC
>WGAU01000125.1 GCA_015494645.1 Aquificota bacterium | reverse complement strand
TGCGAGCTTGGCCTTTTGTTCTTTTTTAGGACGAGCCTTCTTTTTGGGCTGAGTTGATTTGTTGTTTTTACCTTTTTTCTCTTTTAAGATTGCTTCTTTTTTGCTCTTTTCTTTAGATTCTGGCGCTGGGGCGGGAGCTACCTTTATGGGAAGTCCCCATTGGGGCTTAAGCACAGGGGAGGAACCTGAGAGCATGGACTTTTCCTGTTTCCCAAGGGGGCCTTTCTTTCTTGTGGTGAACTGGGAGATGATGGGAGTGTTTTTTTCTTTTGGAGTTTCTTTCTTCTTGGGCTTTGGCATATCTAAAATTTTTACATACACTACTCTTTCTTTCTTTTTGGTTGCCTTTTTGATGAGTTTTTCCAGAGGTTCGGAGATTCCGGTTAGATACCCTGCTATTAAAAGGGCCACTAAGTGTATGAGCAGAGAGAGAGTTATAAATAAAAGTTTCCTTTCAATTCCTTCACCCATTTATATTCTGCCTTGGGCGTATATAGCAGCGATGTATATAACATACACTGTAAACAGCAGTAATCCGCCGATTCTCGGTATTCTGCCGTAAAATTTGGTGAAGGGAAAAATGGATGCGGTGAGAATAAGCATGACCGGTATGTCAAACCGGTATATTTGGGGATTTACGGGTACGGATCTTACGGAGGAGAGCACCCCTAAGATAAAGACGATATTGAGCAGGTTGCTCCCCACCACGTTCCCTAAAGCTATGTCGTCCTTGCCCTTTATTACTGCGGCTAAGGTGGAAGCCAGCTCGGGAAGAGAGGTGCCCAAGGCTACAAGACTGAGTCCTATTATGAGTTCGCTTATGCCTAAAAGCCTTGCAATGTTTACGGCAGCCTTTATGAACAGTTCTGAGCCTATAAGTAGAGCTACCAATCCTCCTAAGGCTACAAGGATTGCCCTTGGAAGGGATGACTTCGGTTCATCCTGTGAAAGTTCCTGATCGGATACGTTTTTGGCCTTGAAAGCAAAGTACCATATGAACAGAAATAACATGGAAAGATAAATAAGCCCTTCCAGCCTTCCAAGGGTTCCGTTAAGGGAGAAGATTAGTAGCAATACAGAGGCTGTTGCCATTAGGGGATATTCAAAGCGCAGTATGCTTTTTGTGCTTTTGACAGGTCTTACTAAAGCGGATAAGCCTAAAATCAATCCCACGTTGCATATGTTGCTTCCCACGATGTTTCCTAAGGATATATCGGAGCTACCCTTGATTAAGGCGATTAGGCTTACAAAGAACTCGGGTAGGGAGGTGCCCAGCGCTACTAAGGTAACACCTATGAATAGCTGGCTAACCCCTGCACGCAGGGCTATTGCATAGGCACCCTCTATGAAGTAGTTGGCTCCGAAGGTGAGAAGGAGGGACCCCCCTGCAAGGGCGAGAAGCTGTAGCAGGAGGGCCATTTCTTAGCCTTCAATCTTTATGATCTCTTTGAGAAGGCCAAAGAGCTTCTTGTGCCTTATTTCGTCTTCAAGGATGGCTTCATAGATCTTTTTGGTCTTTTCGTCTCTTTCCTCCTCGCAGATTTTGATGTGTTCCTGATACATGCTGATGGCTTCATCTTCAACAGCGATATCTGCGTTTAGCATGCTTTCAAAATCTGTTTCCCATACTACCTTGCCTGTAGTGGTGCTTTCCTGTCCGCCAAGTTCCACTATCCTTTTTGCAAACTTTTCAATGTGCTTCATTTCATCTACGGCTATTCTCTCCAAAAGCTCTCTGGCTATGGGATGGGTGTCCTTGGGAAACCTGTAGTGCTGGCCCATGTACTGGAAAACAGCGCCGATTTCCCTTTCAATGGCCTTGTTCAGTATTTCAATGATCCTCTCCTTGTTCATGTTTACCTCCGCTTAAGTAAGTTTTAATATACTGCCAAAGCGGCCATTACCTTGGCGTCTTCCACTAAGTTTTCTATCTTAGCATATTCATTGGGCTGGTGTGCCTTTCTGTCAATGGTGCACCACACGGCAGCGGGTATGCCGAGCTTTCTGAAATAAGCGGCAAAGGTACCTCCGCCTATACCTCCTGGTTTTGCTTCTAATCCTCTTAGTTCTTTTATGGCTTTTTGAAGCATCTTGACTATAGGGCTTTCTGCGGGAGTAGGAGCTGGAGCATCCAGCCTGTGCAGTATCTCAAACTCCATCTTGGGCAGTCCGTTTTTGCTGTGTGCTTTTTTGACCCTTTCTGCTTCTTCTTTGAATAGGGATATCACTTGGTCCAGCGGGTATTCAGGCAGTACCCTACAGTCAAATACGAATTCATGATAGCCCGGGACGATGTTGGGAGAGTCCGATGGCCCTTTTACCATGGTGGGTTCAAAGGTGCTGTAGGGAGGATCGTATAGTTGGTCCTCTTTGCTGAAGGCTTCCCTTAGGCGTTTGTCCAAGCGGTATCCCATGTCAATACCGATTCTGTGAGCGTTCAGGCCGTAGTTGGGGAGGCTGGCATGGACTTGATGTCCGTATATCTTAACTTTCAACCATAACATACTCTTTTCGGCTATTTCAATAAAGGTGCCATCTTCGTTGCCGCTGTCAGGGACCAGTACCATATCTTCCTTTTGGAATAGTTCTGGATGTTCTTTGATGAGCCATTCAAGACCCCTTTTGTTTCCAGACTCTTCATCGCTAACAAAGGCCAAAATCACCGTATGGGATGGCTTTACTCCAAGATCCATGAGGGCTTTAACGGCAAATAGGGAAGATACGAGGCTTTGCAGATTGTCTTCGCTTCCCCTTCCGTATACCTTTCCGTCCTTTACCAGTGGCTTGAAGGGATCCGTTTCCGTCCATTTGTCCATATCTCCTGGGGGCACTGTGTCTAAATGGGTTAGAATCCAAAGCCTCTTTCGTGGATCTTTGCCTTTGTAGTAGGCCAGCATGTTTGGGCGAACCTTACCTTTTGCCCTTTCATCTGGGCAGTTGAAGATCTGGACGTCGTCAAAGGGAAGGTTTTGGATTATCTTTAAAAGCTCCTGTGCCCTGTCGTACTCGCCTGGGAAGCCATAGTCAGGGCTTATGGCAGGGACGCTGATGAGGTGGCATAGCACATCAACCATTTCCTGTTTGAGTTCACCTATTCTACGGGAGATCTGTGCAAGCATGTCTTGGCTATCACCTCCCTTCAGTTGGTATAAGCTCTTTTATGGTGTCGTGAAGGGCGCCGTTTGATGCTATAAGCCAGCCTTCATGGGGCTTTTTGCCCATGAGTCCTTCTACTTTGCCTTCAGCTTCCTTTACCATTAGGATTCCGGGCATCACATCCCACGGGGAAAGGTAGAAGTAAATTATGCCGTCGTATCTCCCGCAGGCTACATAGGCTAAATCAAGGGCTGCGGAGCCTGTGTGCCTGGTAGCTGCTGCTTTTAAGAAGATATTCTTATATAAGGAGGTTTGCACCTCTATCAGTTCTCTTCCCCTGTAGGGAAGGCCAATGGCTATTAGAGCTTTGGAGATGTCTTCATTAGAGGACACACGTGCCTTTTCCCCGTTGAAGTAGCAGCCTTTGCCTTCTTCAGCACAGAAAAGCTCCCTTTTGATAGGATCGTAGGTCACTCCCATTTTTATCCTGCCCTTTTCCCAGTAGGCTACATTAAGGGCGAAGTGAGGGTTGCCTCTCATGAAGTTCCTTGTGCCATCTATGGGGTCAACTACAAGGCATGTGTCGGGCAGAAAGCCCTGGTAGCTTTCTTCTCCTATCACAGGGATGTTTGCTTCTGACAAAAGCTCCTTAAGGTACTCTTCCACTTCTATGTCTGCCTTGGTAACAAAGTCACTCTTTCCCTTTTCTTCCACTTTGGTTGCCTTGCCATTTAAAATTTCTAAGAATCTGATCTCTAAGAGTCTTCCCGCTTTGATTGCTGCGTTGGTGATGAGATTCAGCATAGAAGTGCCCTCACTTTGTACTGTTCTTGGTGGTAGTGGGGGGCTTCTTGAACCCTGATTTTGACCTCAAGTTGTTTCTCTAAGGTTTCAAGGGAATCATGTTCTTCTTCTATCATGAACTTGGCAACGGAAGGGTGGGCTTCAACGAACATCAGGTTCCTGTTGGGATTAAGGGCCTTTACCCTTTTTATCTCTCTAAAGATCTCGTAGCAGACCGTAACAGGAGGCTTCACGTACCCTCTGCCGCTACAGTAGCTACATGTTCCGCACAAGGTTTTTAAGAGGCTTTCTTTGACCCTCTTTCTGGTCATTATAACCAGTCCCAGATCGGTGAATCCTTGAATACTTGAGGGGTACCTGTCCTTCTGCAAGGCTTCTTTTAGGGTTCTCAAAACTTCCTCTTTGTGCTCTTCACTGCTCATATCAATGAAGTCTATGATAATGATTCCTCCGATGTTCCTTAGCCTTATCTGATGGGCTATCTCCTTGGCCGCTTCCAAATTGGTTTGGAAGATGGTTTCTTCAAGATTGTTTTTGCCTACAAACTTTCCAGTGTTAACGTCAATAGCGGTAAGGGCTTCTGTTTCCTCTATAACGATGTAGCCACCGGATTTGAGCCATACCTTTTTTCCTAAGGCCTTATTGATTTCCTCTTCAACCCCGAAGCGGTGAAAAATAGGCATGGGATCTCTGTAAAACTTCAATTTTCCCGTTGCCTTGGGAACAAAGCTTTTGGCAAATTCCAAGCACGCTTCGTATGTTTCTTCATCGTCTATGAGCACCTCTTCGGTGTCTGCTGTAAAGAAATCTCTTAAAGCTCTTGCGGGCAGGTTCAGGTCTGTGTAGAGAAGATGCGGTGCAGAGGTTTTTTCCGCTTTCTTTTTGATGCTTTCCCACAGGCTCAAGAGATATTCCATGTCGGATTTCAGCTCTTCCTCTGTTTTCCCTTCGCTTACGGTTCTGACTATGAAACCATGGTTCTGATCTCTTATGCTGTCCACCGTTTCTTTGAGCCTCTTTCTCTCTTCCTGATTGGTTATCCTGTGAGAGACGCCTATGTGGGTCATGGTGGGCATGAGTATGAGGTATCTACCCGGAAGAGTTATATGGGAGGTGAGCCTTGGTCCCTTGCTTCCCAAAGGTTCCTTTGCCACCTGCACAATCACTTCCTGTCCTTCTTGTAGTATATCCTCTATGGGCACCCCCTTGGGCACCTTCTTGGGAAGCTGTCCGTCTTCTACAAGTTCCGAGAATTCCTCTGCAAGGTCCACCGGTGAAACCTCGCTTACGTATAGGAAGCCTGCCCTTCCTATACCTATATCCACAAAGGCTGCGTCCATTCCGGGCAGAACCTTAACCACCCTGCCTTTGTATATGTTGCCCGCTATAGTCTTTTCGCTTTTCCTCTCTACATAGATCTCGGCCAGCCCGTAATCTTCAATGATGGCAACCCTGGTTTCCTTGAGGTCAACATTTATAAGGATTTTGCTTCCCATGGTGCGGGTTTTCTTATAATATAAACCAGCTTCAGTCAAATTGGCGGGAGTAGCCTTGAATCGGGAGTATATGCGTATAGGAGAGGTGGCTAAACTCGTGGGAATTAGCACCCGTGAGCTGAGGCAATGGGAGCGGGAGTTTCCCATAAGGCCCCTTAAAAGGAAGGGGTACAGGCTTTACTCCAAAAGAGATGTGGAGCTCATCCTTAGGATAAAGAAACTTTTAGACAGGGGCATGACTCCCGATGCGGTTAAAAAGAGACTTGAGGAGGGCTTGAGCGAAGAGGAGCGGGGTTTTTTGAAGTTGCTGAGGGGAATAAAGGAAGAAATAAAAAGGATACTGGAGTATATGGATGCTTCTGAAAGGGATAGGGATAAGAAAGGTATATGAGTCGGATGGCAAGAAGGTGGAGGTTCTTAAAGGAATAGATTTTGAGATGGATGAAGGGGAGTTTGTGAGTATAGTTGGGCCTTCGGGGGTGGGCAAAAGTACCTTTTTACACATAATGGGTCTTTTGGATGTTCCAACTAATGGGGAAGTCTTTGTGTATGATAAGCCTGTTCCCTTTGGGGAGGACAGGAGGGCGAATCTAAGAAACAGCTACATAGGTTTTGTGTTTCAGCACCATTTTCTTCTCAACGAGTTTTCTGCTTTGGAGAATGTTGCTATTCCATGTCTCATAGCTGGGGAGCCTGCGGAGTCTGCCTTTGCTAAGGCGGAGGAGATTCTCGGGCTTGTGGGTCTTTCCCATAGGCTTTCCCACAGACCCAGTGAGCTTTCCGGTGGAGAGCAGCAAAGGGTGGCTCTGGCAAGGGCCCTTGTTAAGTCCCCCAAGATAGTGATAGCGGACGAGCCTACAGGCAACTTGGACAGGGAAAGGGGCAGGGAGATTGCCCGTATTATGCTGGAGGTGAATAGGGATAAGGGGATTGCCTTTTTGGTGGCCACCCATGATTTGGAACTGGCAGAGATGGCCCAGAAGATTTATGTTATGGAGGATGGACTTCTCAGGCATGGAGGTTAGGCATGTTGGATCTGAACTTTGTTAGGAAGAATTTGGATCTTGTTATTGAGAAGACTAAACTTAGGGGCGTTGATCTTGATTTTGAGTATTTTAAGAAGGTTGATTCAGAAAGAAGAGCTTTCATAAAGGAGCTTGAGGATCTCAAGCACAAAAAGAACCAGATCTCCAAGGAGATAGGTGCAAGAAAGAGGAAGGGAGAGGATATTTCCTCTTTGGTTGAAGAGTCAAAGTCCTTGGACGATAGAATATCGGAGCTTGAGGAAAAGGTTAGGGATCTTAATCAAAAACTTTACGATTTCTTGGCCAAAGTGCCCAATTTGGTTCATGACAGTGTCCCTGTGGGTGAGGATGACAAGGACAATGTGGTGGTGAGGACATGGGGAGAGCCTCCCAAGTTTGACTTTGAACCAAAGCCCCATTGGGAGATAGGAGAGACTCTGAGGATACTGGATTTTGAAAGAGCGGCTAAACTTTCTGGATCCAGGTTTGTGGTGCTGAAAGGCTGGGGAGCCAAGCTTGAAAGGGCGCTTATAAACTTCATGTTGGATCTTCATACCAAAAAGCACGGGTATGTGGAGGTCTGGCCCCCTTCCATAGTGAGAAGGGATGTGATGTTTGGAACAGGTCAGCTTCCCAAGTTTGAAGATGATTTGTACCTCATTGAGAGGGATGATCTTTTCCTTATTCCCACGGCAGAGGTACCCCTTGTTAATTTACACAGGGAGGAGACCCTTAAAGAGGGGGATCTTCCCATATACTACACCGCCTTTACCCCGTGTTTCAGGAGGGAGGCGGGTTCCCATGGCAGGGATGTAAGGGGCATTATAAGGCAGCACCAGTTCAGCAAAGTGGAGCTGGTCAAGTTCACCACTCCTGAGACTTCCTATGAGGAGCTTGAGAAGCTGGTTAGGGATGCGGAAGAGGTGTTGCAACTTCTTGGTCTTCCTTACAGGGTGGTGGAGCTTTGTACGGGGGATTTGGGCTTTTCTGCCACAAAGACCTACGATATTGAGGTATGGCTTCCCTCTCAGGGTACCTACAGGGAGATATCTTCCTGTAGCAACTGCGAGGACTTTCAGGCCAGGCGTGCCAACATAAGGTACAAGCCTAAGAAAGGAGGAAAGAGCAGGTTCGTTCATACCCTCAACGGTTCCGGAGTGGCGGTAGGCAGAACCATGGTGGCGATACTGGAAAATTATCAGCAACCCGATGGATCCGTTAGGGTTCCAGAGGCATTGGTGCCCTACTTAGGAACGGATGTTATAAAGCCCGAATGAGCTATGTAGTGGGCCATAAAAGGAACTTAGAGTTGCTTAAGAAGATCCTTACAGGCCCGAAGCGTCCACATGCCCTGCTATTTGTGGGTAGAGAAGGCATAGGAAAGAAGAGGGTGGCTGTACTTTGTGGGGCCATGTTTTTATGCGAGAAAAGGGAGGGGTGTCTTTCCTGCAGACACTGTAAAAGGGTTTTAGAAGGAGTTCATCCTGATTTTCGCCTTGAGACTCCTAAAGGGAAAAGGGCCATTCTCATAGATCAGATAAGGGACCTCAAGGAATGGGCCTTTATGGTTCCCATGGAGGGTAGAGGCAAGGTGGCGGTGGTGGACGATGCTCATCTCATGAATCAGCAGGCAGCCAATGCTTTTCTTAAAACCTTGGAGGAGCCACCGGAGGATACACTTTTCATTCTTATAACTTCGGAGCCCTCCATGCTTTTGCCTACAATTGTGTCTCGGTGCCAGACTGTTAGGTTTTCTCCACTATCACGGGAAGAGGTGGAAGAGGTATGCGAAAGGGAAGGGGTTCAAGGAGAGATAAGAAAAACGTGCGTAGAGACCGGGTCTCTGATGTTCTTAAGCGTAAAGGAAGAGCAGATAGAAAGGGCAAGGGCCCTTGCAAACAGGATACTGCAAAATCCCTCCTTAAAGATGATGGGAGAAGGGGAGGCGTTCAGGGATCAGAAGAGTTTCATGCTTTTTCTCTTCTGGCTGAGGAGGGAATTGAACAAAAAGTTGGCAAAGATGAACAGTGGGAGGCTTTGGGAGCTTCACAGGAGAATGAAGGAGGTGGAGAGATTAGCCTATTCCAGCAATGTGAGTCCCAGGAGCCTCTACGATTACCTTCTGATGGGGATGTTGTGAAGGATGGCATAGAGGTGGTTTGGGTTAAGGTGGACGATGGTCTGCCGGTGAAGTTCTACGCTGTGGGCAGCTTAGATCTGAAGGTAGGTGATGAAGTGGTGGTGGAGGACATGATAGGGGAGCTTTACGGTGTGGTGGTTAAGGGGCCTAAGCTCATAGATCCCGACAGGGAAGGCATACCCATAGAGGAGATTACTCCTGTTTTAAGGATAGCTACTCAAGAAGACAAGGGGCGCTTGAAAAAGAACAAGAAGCTGGAGGAGGAGGCTTTCCGTTTTTGCAAGGAGCGTATTGAGGCGAGAGAACTCCCCATGAAGTTGGTGAAGGTAAAGGCATCCCTTGATAGACGCAGAATCATGTTCTTTTTCACCTCCGATCGTAGGGTGGATTTCAGGGCCTTGGTAAGGGACTTGGCAAGAAAATACAGGACGCGCATAGAGATGAGGCAGATAGGTATAAGGGATGAAGCAAAAATGATAGGGGGTCTCGGTCCCTGTGGGCAGGTAGCCTGTTGCAAGCTCTTTTTGAACAAGTTCCATTCTGTGTCGGTCAAGATGGCCAAGGAGCAGTATCTTATGCTTAACCCATCTAAAATCTCAGGTATATGTGGAAGGCTCATGTGTTGTTTATCCTACGAGTATCCTATATACCAAGAGCTTGCTAAGGAGTTCCCGAAGGTTGGAGAGAAGGTGAAAACATCTACAGGAGTTGAGGGCGAGGTTATTAGTGCCAACATCATAGACAGGAAGGTAATCGTCTCTTTGGGAGAGGGGAAGGGGCAGATAACCGTTCCTGTGGACGAGGTGACACCCTTAAAGGGAGGCAGACAATGAGCAAGTTTTATGTGACCACCCCTATATACTACGTCAACGATGTTCCCCATTTGGGACATGCATACACCACCATAGCGGCGGATGTAATAGCAAGATACAAGAGGTTGAAGGGCTACGAGGTTTTCTTCCTCACGGGCACAGATGAACACGGGCAGAAGATAGAGAAAGCAGCCAAGGCAAAAGGTATATCTCCTAAGGAGCTTGCTGACTCGGTGGTGGTGAACTTCAAGAAGCTGTGGGAGCGTTTCAACATTAGTTACGATCACTTCATCAGAACCACCGATGACTACCACGAGAGGGTGGTTCAGGAAATCTTCCAGCGCCTTTATGAGAAGGGAGACATATACTTGGGAGAATACGAAGGCTGGTACTGTACTCCCTGCGAGTCCTTCTGGAGCAAGAGCCAGCTTATTGAAGGTAAGTGCTGTCCCGACTGTGGCAGACCCGTTGAGAGACTGAAAGAGAAGAGCTACTTCTTTAGGCTTTCCACTTATCAAGACAAGCTGTTGAAGTTTTACGAAGATAATCCCGACTTTGTCATGCCTGAGTTTCGTATGAACGAGGTGAAGGCCTTTGTTAAGCAGGGCCTTGAGGATATATCTATCTCAAGGACCACCTTTCGCTGGGGTATACCTGTTCCCTTTGACAATGAACATGTAATTTACGTGTGGTTTGATGCGCTGTTCAACTATGTGTCCGGCATTGGTTACAGCACGGATCAGGAAAAGTTTGAAAAGTTCTGGCCCGCTGATCTTCACATCATAGGCAAAGATATTCTTAGGTTCCACGCCATTTACTGGCCAGCCTTCTTGATGGCAGCGGGCGTTGAACCTCCCAAGAGGGTGTTTGCCCATGGCTGGTGGACCGTTGAAGGCAGGAAGATGTCCAAGTCCCTAAGAAATGTGGTGGATCCCAACAGACTCATAGATGCCTATGGTGCTGATGCGGTAAGATACTTTCTCATGAGGGAGGTTCCCTTTGGTTTGGATGGGGACTTTTCCCACAAGGCCCTTGCCCATCGTATCAACGGTGATCTGGCCAACGATTTGGGCAACCTCCTCTACAGGGTGCTTACCATGACCATAAAATACAGCGATGGGGTGGTTCCTGAGCCTACAGAGGATAGGGACAGGGAGCTTGAGAATCTCTGCAAGAAGATGATTGAGGATGTGGACAGATACTTGGATAAACAGGCATTCAACAGGGCGCTGGAAAGCATCTGGGAGGTTATAAGGGCTGCCAATAAGTATGTAGATGTGAAGGCGCCATGGAGCCTCTATAAAGAGAACAAAAGGGAAGAGCTGGGTAATGTTCTTTACAACCTCCTTGAGACCCTGAGATTGGTTGCGGTGTTGCTTTACCCCTTCATGCCGGTGAAAATGGATGAGATGCTTTCTCAATTGGGAGTTGAGTCTACCCCGACGGTTAAGGATGTTGCTTGGGGTGTGCTCGTTCCTGGCACAAAGGTTAAGAAGGGCAAACCTCTATTCCCCAAATTAGACGAGGAGGAAATAGCCAAGAAGATAGAAAAAGAGGTGAAAGAGGCGGAAAAGGAAGAGGAAAAGGTGGAGGAGATAAGCATAGAATACTTTTCAAAGCTCAAAATCGTTGTTGCCAAGGTGTTGGAGGCAGAAAGGGTTCCGAAAACGGACAGACTTATAAAGCTTGTGCTTGATGTGGGTAGTGAGAAGAGAACTGTTGTAGCTGGTATAGGAGCGTGGTACGAGCCTCAAGACCTTGTGGGCAAAAAGGTTCTTTATCTTTACAACCTCAAGCCTCGTAAGTTGAGAGGTGTTCTTTCTCAGGGTATGATTTTGGCTGCTTCTAAGGATGACAAGCTTTACCTTCCGGAGTTTCCAGAAAATACCCCTGTGGGGGCTCAGGTGAGATGATAGCTGATACCCACTGCCATCTACACATGGATTACTACAACAAAGACAGAGATGAAGTTGTAAAGAGGATGCAGGAGCAAGACTTTTCCTTTGCGCTGACGGTGGGAGTTTCTGTGGAGGATAGCAAGGGGGCTTTAGCTCTATCTGAAAAGTGGGACTTTATCTACTGCACTGTGGGGATTCATCCCCATGATGCCAAAAGCTTTTCCGAAGATGTTCTTGTAGAGTTGGAGAGGTTGGCAAAAAACAGTAAAGTGTTGGCCATAGGAGAGACTGGACTGGATTTTTATAGAAATCTTTCTCCTAAGGAAGACCAGTACAGGGCCTTTGAAGCCCAGCTTGATCTTGCCCAGAGATTGGATCTGCCGGTGGTTATTCATACAAGGGATGCCACGAAGGAGACCAA
Source organism: Aquificota bacterium (assembly GCA_015494645.1). Classification (GTDB taxonomy): domain Bacteria; phylum Thermosulfidibacterota; class Thermosulfidibacteria; order Thermosulfidibacterales; family Thermosulfidibacteraceae; genus Thermosulfidibacter. The sequence goes on along the minus strand of WGAU01000125.1, from coordinate 3,215 downwards.
GGAAGTTTTAAAAAGATTTGCCGGTGCGAGAGGGGTTATTCACTGTTTTTCAGGAGATCTTAAAGATGCCAGGGATTTTCTGGATATGGGGTTTTTAATATCCTTCGCTGGACATCTTACCTATCCTAAAAATCACGATCTTAGGAAGGTAGCCTGTTACGTTCCAGAGGATATGCTGTTTGTGGAAACGGATGCTCCTTTTTTGACTCCTGTTCCTCTTAGGGGGAAGAGAAACGAACCCTTGTACATTAAATACACCTACATGAAACTTGCGGAGATTAGAGGCATTGATTATGAAGATCTGCTTCACCAGGTATGTGCAAACGTCCAAAGGCTTTTCGGGGTTGACTTTTAGATAACTTTGTTTTATCCTGCCGCAATAAAACGGAGGTGTCTTTGGTATGAGAAGGTCTGTCAAGAAGGAGATGCAACTTGTGAAGGCGGTTGATCATGCTCTCCTCTTACTGAGTTGCTATACGGACGCGGAGGAAATGGGAGTTACTGAGCTATCCAAGCGCTTGGGTCTTCATAAAAACAATGTTTTCAGAATATTGGCTACATTGGAATTCAGGGGCTATATAGAACAGAATCCTAAAACTGAAGGATACCGCCTTGGCCCTAAGGTATTTGAGCTGGGGCTTATATTCAAGTACCAGATGGGCCTTATAAAGCACGCAAGGCCCGTTATGGAAAAACTTAGGAACCGGTTCAACGAGACGGTTTACCTTGGAGTGTTGAGGGATATTTACGCAGTGTACATTGATAATGTAGAAACCACCCACACTGTGAGGGTTGTTTCAAGAGTGGGAACTCAGATCCCCAGTTACGCTACCGCTATAGGAAAAGCCCAGCTTGCCTATCTTTCTCAGGATGAGCTTGAGGATCTCCTCAGGGACAAGAGGATGAAAAAATATACCCCTAACACCATAACCGATAAGGAAGAGTTGTTTAAGCATCTACAGCAGGTGGCAGAGCAGGGTTATGCGGTAGATAACGAAGAATTTCAGGAAGATGTGAAGTGTGTAGGTGCGCCTATAAGGGACTACACCAAATACGTAGTGGCAGCCATATCCATATCCGCACCATCCTTTAGAATGACCGATGATCGCCTTCAGGAAATGATTCCCGCTGTGAAGGAAGCGGCTCTGGAAATATCAAAGAACTTAGGATACATGCCTTAGTTCTTGATTGCTCTCCTATACTCTGCTAAGCCTTAAAGGCGTTAAATCTGGATTTCTAAGGAGCGGGAGGTAGGTAATGGTTATAACAGGCAAAGGGGTGAGGCTTCTCAAGCAGATAGCTGCAGGAGATAAGTTTGAAAAGGGAACAGAGGAAGCAAGGGTTCTGGAGCTTGCGGGAATACTTAGGTTTGAACTTCCGGGCTATTATTCCTTGACATACACAGGCGAGTCCTTGGTGGAGCTTATAAAGTCCATTGAGTCTAAAGGTGTAAGTACCGAGGAGTGGGAGGATAAGTTTCGCTTTGTTGGTTCTGAAGTGATAGCCATGGTTGACTCCATCATAAAGGCCGGTGGAAGAATCCCGGAGGATTTTGAAGCTCCCCTTGCGGAGAGGGGCTTGGCCAAGGATGGTGCTCTGACGGAGGAGGGGGAAGAACTTTGGGAGATATACAGACTTGCAAGACCTCAGCTTGTGGTGAATCAAGAGCTTACTAAGCTGATTAAAAGGCTTCCTGTGGGTCCTGTAAAAAAAACAGGAACTGTGGATGTGGATGATGAGTATGTGAAACAGCTTGAGGCTCAGAGGTTAATAGCCTTTTCAATGCCTCCTGCTGACTTTTTTACCTTTACAGGGTTGGGGCAGAAGATAAAAGAAGCTCTTGAAAAGGGAGCTCAGCCATTCCCGGTGGCTGTGAGCGTAGATATACTCTTGGCTGTAAAAAGAGCTAAAGAGTCCCCTCAGGATCTGAGTGAAAACGATATAGTTACCCTTCAGGCCATGGCTTATGTAGATGATAATCTTGAACTTCTTCCCGCAGGTGAGGCTCTCTATATGGCCTATAAACTCTACAATGAGGGTAGCCTTTTGCTTACTCCGTCTATCGTGCTTTCAGATGACGATGTGGAGGTACTTTTTGCTGTTGATGAACTCTGGAAAAAGTATAAAGAAAATCCGGAAATATTCCCTTCTCCCCCCCAGATCAGGGAGTACATTTCTAAGGTTAGACCTGCTATTGAGAAAGACACCATGAAGATTCTCTACTCCTTGGAGTGCTTTGGCATACTCACATCCGAGGAGGGACCGAAGAACAAGCTGGTTTACGTTTTTACCCCTTGGGGGAAAAAGGTGCTGGAGGATCAAAAAGACAGGAGAAGGCCTATATCCTCTCCTGCGGTCAAGTGTATCACCATCACCAGAAAAGAATTCTCCGCTCCAGGGGTTGACTGGTATCAGGCGGCTCAGGAAGAGGGGCTTGTGGGAACTTATGGACCCACCAAGTCTGGAACACTTTACGCCAATCTTGCCGTTTCTATAGACAGGCTGCCCCACATAACCGACTATGAGATGGAGGTTCTCTCCAAGATTTCTGATGTCAAACCTTTGTATCTCAGAGAGTACATGGAAAAGTACAACGAGGAAGGTGGCAAGAAGGTAAAAAAGGCAATAGAGATGCTGGATGCCAAAGGATTCGTGGAGATACTGCCTACAGATATAGTAGTTCTCACTGAAGCGGGAGTTTACATGAAGAGGGCTCTTTCTGGTGTTACCAGTGGCTTTGGCAACCCAGTAACTCCCCACCTTTACAGGGTTCTTCAGGCTATAAGGGAGGTTGGTACCCTTTACGAGAGGGAGAGGAAGATAAGGGTACGCCCCGACAGGTGGAAGAAGGTAGAGAAGCTTTCCGGTTTGGATCCTGAGACCTTTTCAGAGGTAGTGAGAATTGCCAGAATGGCTAAGTTCTTAGGAACCAACACCCTTACTCATGCAGGCTACTATTTACTTTTAGCACTGGATGAGCTTAGAAAGGCTTACGGTGAAGCAAAGAAGTGGTTCTACTCTCAGGAGGTGAACCATGGAAATAAAGAACGAATGGCTTGAGTGGGTCTGGGGATATGAAAGGTTAGGCGATTGGATGGTTATGAGGATACTATTGGCTTTGGTGTTTCTCATAATCGCAGCAGCAGTGTTGCATGTCATCTTTCACACCTACTACAAGATAGAGAGCGGATTGATAACGGTAGGTAAGCTACTTA
>WGAU01000124.1 GCA_015494645.1 Aquificota bacterium | reverse complement strand
CTCTTAGGGAGTTGGAAATAAATTGTGTAAGTAATATTATATAGCACTAAAACGCTGTATTAAAAAAAGAGAGAAACTTATTAGGAGGTGCCCCATGAAACAGACTAAGCAGAACACATACCCTTTCTCCCAGCAATGGGTAGAGGAAATGGTAAGGATCATCCAGGACACTGCAGAAAGCCAGGGCATAAAGCCTGCTCTAAGTTACCTGTGGAATCGGTGGGGAGTTTGGGGTGGAGTACGCAGAGTTACATCGAGACAAGTGGAGAAAGTCTTATTACAGGATCGCTTCTGTCTCACACATCCTGATGGCAGAATTTAAAGAGAGGTTTGAAAATGATTGCATTGAAATTCAGACACAATTTTCTTGACAAGCGCCCTCAAAGGGAGCAGTACACATAATTGGGATGGTTTTCCAATGGATTTTCTACAGGGTAGACAAAATTCTTGTGGGGGATATTATGTATTGACGAGGGGACAGAAGTTTGCTATTTAGCGTGCCACATTTGTGTGGGCCGGTAGCTCAGTTGGTAGAGCAACGGCCTTTTAAGCCGTTGGTCGCAGGTTCGACCCCTGCCCGGCTCACTTGTGTCCCCGTCGTCTAGCCCGGTCCAGGACACCGGCCTTTCACGCCGGTAACGGGGGTTCAAATCCCCCCGGGGACACATTTTTTCTTTTGGCCATGATGGAAAAACTCACCCCTATGCTCAAGCAGTATTTCCGGATTAAAGAAGCCTACCGGGATGCTATTCTTCTTTTTAGGCTGGGCGATTTTTATGAGATGTTTGATGAAGATGCCAAGGTTGCCTCCCGGGTGCTTAACATAGCCCTTACTTCCAGAAACAACCTTCCCATGTGTGGTGTGCCTTATCACGCTGCGGATACATATATAAGGAGGCTTTTGGAAGCTGGGTTTAAAGTGGCCATATGCGAGCAAACGGAGGACCCATCTCAGGCTAAAGGCATAGTTAGAAGAGAAGTGGTGAGGGTTATTACCCCTGGTACCTATCTGGAGGCGGAGGAGGGAGCTTCAGAAGAGTACGTGGTTTCTGTGTTATCTCAGGGGAAGATGGTGGGTGTTGCTGCCGCCAATGTGGCTATAGGAAGTCTATTGGTTTATCAGGGAGATCCTAAGGAGGTTGAGTCTTTTCTGTCAAAGCTTGAGGTGGGGACTCTTGTTAAGCCTCAGGGGGAAAGATTCTCTTTGGAAGGGGCTTTTTGTGAGGAATGTGAATCTTGGATTTACGAAGAGGAGTTGGCAAGAAGGGTGGTTAAGGAGCATTTCGGGGCTGAGCCTGAAGGTTTGGGGCTTTCGGGAAGAGAGCTTGCCCTTAGGGCTTTGGGAGCTTTGTTATATTATCTTAAAGAAGTTCAGTTCGCCCCTGTGCATCACCTTAGGAAGGTGGAATTCTATCTCCCGCAGGGAAGAGCTTTTCTTGATCCAGACACTATTCGCCACTTAGAGCTTGTTGGAAATTTAAGGGATGGGAGCAAGAGGGATACCCTTCTTGAGGTGCTTGATTTTACGCAGACTCCAATGGGGTACAGAAAACTTAGAGAAGCTCTGCTCAATCCTCTTTACGATCGGGAAGCTATAAAGCGGCGTCTTGATGCCGTTGAGGAACTGCTGGAGAGGGATCTTTCACTCTATTTGAAAGGTGTGGGAGATCTTTTAAGAGTGGTTTCAAGAATTGAAGGGATGTTGGCAAAACCTAAGGAGCTTGTCTCTTTGAAAAACACTCTTTTGAGGGTTCCTCACATAAAAGGGATGCTTGAGGGTTGCGAGAGCGTTCTTTTGAATGAGATCAAGGACAAGCTTTTTGAGCTGGATGATGTAGTGGTGTTGATTGAAAGAGCCATAGAGGACGATCCGGATAGTCCTTATCTAATAAAGAGGGGGTATAACGGGGAGCTGGATACGTTAAAGGACCTTAAAGAAAATTCCCACCAGTGGATTAAGAGCTACGAGGAGAAGGAGAAGATTAGAACGGGTATTCCTTCTCTTAAGGTGGGTTACAATAAGGTGTTTGGTTATTACATTGAGGTTACGAAAACGCATCTTGCCAAGGTTCCTCCTGATTATGTTAGAAAGCAGACTTTAGTGAATGCCGAGAGGTTTATCACCGAGGAGCTTAAGGAGGTTGAGGAAAGGATAGCCAATGCTCAGGTTAGGATAGAAGAGTTGGAGAGGGATCTGTATCGTGGTGTTTTGAAGCAGGTTTCGTCCTATGCAGATAGGCTCAGAGAAACGGCGGATGCCTTGGGGTATCTAGATTTTCTCAATTCCCTTGCCTGTGCGGCGAGGCATAGGAGGTATGTCAAACCGAAGCTTGCTGGTACAGGGGAGATCGTTATCAAGAATGGGAGACATCCTGTAGTAGAAAGTATTTTGAAGGAGGAGTTTGTTCCCAACGATACTGTCATAAAGCCCGGTGAGGTGCACATAATCACTGGGCCCAATATGAGTGGTAAGTCCACTTATATCAGGCAGGTAGCCTTGATTGTGCTTATGGCTCAGATAGGTTCCTTTGTGCCTGTAAAACATGCGGTTATCACACCTGTGGACAGGATAATGACCCGTATAGGAACGGCGGATAACTTGGCAGGAGGGCAGTCCACCTTTATGGTGGAGATGACGGAGACGGCTAATATACTGAACAATGCTACCGAGAAATCCCTTGTTGTTCTGGATGAGGTTGGAAGGGGAACAAGCACCTATGATGGACTGGCCATAGCTTGGGCTACTGTGGAGTACATAGCTAAAAAGATAAAGGCGAAGACTTTGTTTGCAACACACTATCATGAGCTGACGCAGCTTGCCCATAAGGTGTCTGAGGTGAAAAACTACAGAGTGGATGTAAGGGAGTGGAAGGACAGGGTAATATTTACCCACAAGGTGGTGCCAGGTGGGGCGGATAAGAGCTATGGGATATATGTGGCTCAGATAGCCGGTCTTCCTGAAGAGGTGGTGGAAAGGGCCAAGAAGGTTCTTGATGATCTTGAAAGGGAGAGGGGAAGAACGAGCCTTCCTCTTTACGAGCATCCTGTTCTGGTGAGGTTGAGGCATCTGAATATAGATAAGATTTCTCCGTTAGAGGCCCTTATGCTGCTTGAAGAACTTAAGGGGCTTGCGGAAGGTTTTGATGAAAAGGGTAATAGCGGTTGTTGAGGACGAGCCGGATATTATTGATCTTGTATGCCTTCACCTTAAAGAGGCGGGTTTTGAGTGTTTAGGGTTTTCCTGCGCCGAAGGGCTTTTGAAGTATCTTGAGAATAGCTTGCCCGATCTTGTTATATTGGATCTCATGCTTCCAGATATGGACGGGCTTGATGTGTGCAGGTTTATGAAAGGAAGCGAGAGGCTAAAGAAGATTCCCATAATCATGCTAACCGCCAGGGATACCGAGACAGATAGGGTTTTGGGGCTTGAATTGGGGGCGGATGACTATGTGACAAAACCCTTTTCTCCGAGGGAGTTGGTTGCAAGGGTTAAGGCAGTTTTGAGGAGGGTGGATAATCACGGTAAGAGTGCAGGCGTGAAGGTGGGAGATCTTGAGATAGATGAAGAAAAATTTGAAGTATATGCGGCTAATAGGAGGGTTGATTTGACCGTTGCTGAGTTCAGGTTGCTTTCCACCTTGGCCAAAAGGCTTGGTAAGGTTTTCTCCAGAGAAGCATTAATAAGGGAAATATGGGGGAACGATAAAGCAGTTACGGAAAGAAGCGTTGATGTGCACATCAAGAAGCTCAGGGATAAACTTGGAGAATGTGGATCCTATATAAAGACCGTTAGGGGAGTGGGCTACAAATTGGAGCCTTGAGAGGAACCTTATTTTTCCGCATATTTTCTTCCTTTTCTGCAGTTATACTCTTTCTTTCCATGCTGATCTTGCTGGTTACTTTTGCCAGCGTGAGAACCCATTACATTGATGATCTGAGGAGCCATCTTTTTCGTATTGCCGACGTTTTAGCGCTGGAGGCTGGAAGGCTAATTACTTCAAGGAGTGATTCTTACCTTGGTGATTTTATTAGAGCCGTAGAGAGGCAGGAGCGTCTTAAAATTACAGTTGTTTATCATGGTGAGTTGGAAAGCTACATGGATAAGCCTGAGTTTGCCATGGCAGTTGAGAGGGGGAAGGGGTGGTCGCTCAGGTACAGTGGGAAATTGAAAGAGGTGCTTTTGTATGTGGCTGTTCCTGTTAAGGTTAACGGTGAGGTTGTTGCATATATCAGGGTGGGACAACCCTTAAAGGGCATAGATGCTTTATTGAAGGGACTTATGTTTGATATAGGAAAGGCTTCTTTTCTTGTGGTGCTTATGGCTCTACTTGTTTCGTTTCTCGTTTCCAAAGAAATATCTCTGCCTATAAGCAGGCTTATCTCTTTGTCTAAGAGGATAGCCGAGGGAAATGTTGGAGAAGTGGTTCTTATGGATGAAGAGGGTGAGCTTAGGGAGCTTTCTGATGCATTGAATGAGATGAGCCTTAAGTTAAAAGAGCTCTTTGAAAAGCTTTCCGCTCGTGAGAGGGAACTTGAGACGGTGATAGGTTCTATGTCGGAGGCCTTTTCTGTCCTTTCGTCGGATGGAAGGGTTCTTTTGTGCAATGCCTCCTTTGAGGAGCTTTTTGGTAAAGCGACTGGGAAAATATACTGGGAGGTAGTGGATTCCATTGACATAATTGAAGCGCTGGAAGGGGCCTTTTGGGGAGAAAAGGTGGGTAGGCAGGTTTGCTACAAGGGCAGGCACTTTCTTCTCACAGCATCTTCTGTGCCAGAAGATAGGGTTGTTCTTGTGCTTCACGATATAACCAGTGTGAAGGAGCTGGAGCAGGTAAAAAGAGATCTGGTGGCAGCTGTTTCCCACGAATTGAAAACGCCTTTGACAGTTATAAGAGGGTATATTGAGACCCTTGAGGATGCTGTGGATGGGAAGACTCTTGCCTATGTGAAAGTGTTAAAAAAGCATGCCGAGCGGTTGGACCGTATTGTGAGGGATCTTTTGGTGCTTTCGGAGCTGGAGTATGCGGGAAAGGATGCGCTGAGTGTGGAGGATGTTGATGCCTCAAGGCTTGTTGAAAGTGTGTTTTCCATATTTAAGCCCAAAGCCGAAGAGAAGGGGCTTTCTATAAAAGCAGTGGTTGAAGAGGGGGTGGTGTTTAAAGGAGATCCCTACAGGATAGAGCAGGCCCTTGTTAATCTCGTGGATAATGCAATCAGGTATACGGAAGGGGGAGAGGTTATTATAAGGGCTTACAGAAAAGGCGGTTGGGCAGTGTTTGAGGTAGAGGATACGGGAGTGGGTATTCCCGAGGAGCACCAGAGAAGGATATTTGAGAGGTTCTATGTGGTTGATAAGTCCCGTTCAAGGCAAACAGGTGGTACAGGGTTGGGGCTTTCTATAGTTAAACACATAGTTGAGCTGCACGGCGGAAGGATTGAGCTAAGAAGCGCTCCTGGCAAAGGCTCAAGGTTCTCTCTCTTCTTTACTTTAACAGAAAATTAACGGAGAATTCATCCTGCCCTAACAAAACATCGTTGTATTCATTTCTGTATCCTTTTATTGTCTTAAAAAACATTGGAGGTGTTTCATGAGGAAGTTTTTATTAACCACTTTTGGGGCGCTTTTTGCCCTTTCATCCTATGCGTTCACCCTGGACGGTACAGGTGCCACTTTCCCCTATCCCTTATACTCCAAGATGTTTAAGGAGTATCACAGGCTCTACGGGGTTAAGATCAACTACTAGGCCATAGATTCGGGAGGAGGTATAAGGCAACTTATGGCAAAAACGGTGGATTTCGGTGCTTCTGATGCCTTTGTGGATGATGCCACCATGAAGAAGTTTTCTTTCCCCATCGTCCATGTTCCCATAGTGGCTGGAGCTGTGGTTGTTACCTACAACCTTCCGGGGAATCCGAAGCTCAGGCTTACTCCCGATGTTCTCGCGGATATCTTTTTGGGCAAGATAAAGATGTGGGATGATGAAAGGATTGCGAGGATAAACCTTGGTGTTAAGCTTCCCCACATGAAAATATTTGTGGTTCACCGTTCCGATGGGAGCGGAACCACATTTATATTTTCTGACTACCTCAGCAAGGTTAGCCCTGAGTGGGCCAAAAAGGTGGGCAGGGGCAAGTCCCTCAAGTGGCCTGTGGAGCTTGGTGCCAAGGGTAATCCTGGTGTTGCAGGTCTTGTGAGGCAGATCCCCGGTGCCATAGGGTATGTGGAGCTTATCTATGCACTGAGCAACAACATGTCCTACGCCATGATAAAGAACAGACATGGAAAGTTCATTGATCCCAGCATAGAGAGCGTAAGCGCTGCGGCAAACACTAAGCTTCCCGATGATCTAAGGATATCTCTGACCGATACAGATGCTCCCGATGGTTATCCTATTTCTGGCTTTACATGGATCCTTGTTTACCGTGATCTTTATAAGGGTGGACTGAGCAGGGAAAAGGCCAAGGTCCTGGTTAAGCTTCTGTGGTGGATGATACACGATGGCCAGAGATACGCCAAGCCTCTGCATTACGCACCCCTTCCTGAAGCGGCGGTGAAGAAGGCCGAGGCCGTGATACGCTCTGTAACCTTTAAAGGCGAGAGGTTGATGGATGGAAGATAGGGTTTTTAAAGTTTTTTTGTGGATCTGTGGGGCTTTGGGAGCCGTTCTGGTTTTCCTCATGTTGATTTCTCTGGTCAAGGGCAGCCTCGTTTCTATAAGGATCCTTGGCCTGGGGTTTCTTACGGGTACCCGTTGGGACCCTGTTACGGATACCTTCGGAGTTGTTCCCTTTGTGGTGGGCACATTTATTACATCCGTTCTTGCCCTCCTTGTGGCTTTTCCCTTTGCCCTTTCGGTTGCTCTGTTTGTGGGCTTTTATGTGAGGAGTGAGTGGTTTAAGGAGCTCTTGAGCTATGCCACCGATCTTTTAGCAGGGATTCCTTCTGTGATCTACGGCTTTTGGGGGCTTTTCCTTCTTGTTCCCCTTGTTAGAGAGCTGGAGATGAAGCTTTCTGTTACCCCTTATGGTGTGGGGATACTGACAGCTTCCTTGGTGCTTGCGGTGATGATAATTCCGTATATGTCTTCTATGATTGCCGAGGCGGTGCGTATGGTGCCGGTAAATATCATTGAAGCGGGCTATTCCTTGGGAGCCACCGATTTTGATGTGGTGTTTAAGGTGATATTTCCCTACATTAGGTCCAGCATATTTGCCAGTGTGCTTCTTGCCTTTGGAAGGGCTGTTGGCGAGACCATTGCGGTCACTATGGTTATAGGAAACTCCAACGAGCTTCCCCGAAGTATCTTTTCTCCTGCCAACACCTTGGCTTCGCTTATAGCCAATGAATTTACAGAAGCTGTTGGAGATGTGCACCTTTCCGCTCTTGTGGAGGCTGGACTTCTGCTTTTTGTTATCTCCTTTGCCATAAACTGGTTGGGTCAGAAGGTGGTGGAGAGGGCCAAAGTGCCATGAGAAGGGTCAGAGATAAGGTGTTTAAAGCGGTTGTGCTTCTGTTAGCGTTTTTGGTGCTCGTTCCTTTGCTGCTTATATTCTTTCAGATAGTTAAAAACGGCATCAGCGTAATAAACTGGCGATTCTTTGTTGAAACTTCCCCAGCTCCCGGGGAAAGCGGTGGCATACTTAACAGCCTTGTGGGAAGCCTCCTTCTGATGGTGATTTCCTTCCTTGTAGCTGTTCCTTTGGGATTGGGCACGGGGCTATTCTTAGTAGAGTTTGAAGGGAGCCGTTTCGCAAGATATTTGGAGATCTTGGTGAATACCCTTCACAGTGTTCCTTCAATAGTGGTGGGTATAGTGGCCTATCTTTGGGTGGTGAAGCCTTTAGGCGGTTTTTCCGCCCTTTCTGGAGGAGTAGCCCTTGCCATGATAATGTATCCGCTGATAGTGAGGTCTACCCACGAAAGCCTTAAGCTCGTCCCCGTTGAACTAAAAGAGGCCTCTTTTGCTTTGGGTGCTGGGTATTTTAAGACGGTGGTGAAGGTCGTGTTGCCGTCGGGATTTGGAGGAATAGCTTCTGGAATACTTATATCAGTTTCAAGAGCGGTTGGAGAGACTGCACCTCTTCTCTTTACTGCCTTTGGGAATCCCTATGTGAACCTTAATCCTCTAAAACCTGTGGATGCTTTGCCGCTTCTCATATACAATTACGCCATGAGTCCTTATGAACAGTGGCATAGGGTTGCTTGGGGAGCTTCGTTGGTTCTTATTCTTATGGTTTTTGTCTTAAATCTTACTGTTAGGATGCTGAGGGTGAGATGGCGGGTGAAGTTTTAAGGGTGGAGTACCTTTACGCAGGATACGGAG
>WGAU01000123.1 GCA_015494645.1 Aquificota bacterium | reverse complement strand
GGGTTCATGGCAGGCTTGGTGGGGGTTCTATTGGTGCAAAAACACTTGGAGGTTTCTGCCTGGTTTCCTATGATGCTTCTTGCTTATCCGGTGTGGGAAACGGTTTTTTCTATTTACAGAAAAAAAATTCTTAGGGGGATATCTCCTGTGGTTCCAGATGGTGTTCATTTCCATATGTTATTTTATAAAAGGGTAGTTAGAATACTTGGAAGAGATGAATTTTCTAAGGTAAAAAGAAATGCTTTAACTGCACCTTATCTTTGGTTTACAGAGTTCTTGTGTGTTGTGCCATCAGTGCTTTTCTGGAGGAATACTTTCCTTCTGATTCTGTCCTTTATGATGTTTGCCTTTTTGTATGTTAGGTTGTATGCAAGCATTGTGCATTTTGACACACCAAAGTTTTTGATATTTTACGGTAGGAGGTGATGGGATGTCTTTAAAGAAAAAGATAATGGAAGACATGAAAGAGGCCATGAAGGCTAAAGATATGTTAAAAGTTTCAGTCCTTAGGCTCTTAAATTCTGAGATAAAAAACAAAGAGATAGATAAGAAGGGTGAGCTTAGCGACGATGAAATCCTTGCGGTGATACAGAAGGCTGTAAAACAGAGAAAAGAAGCCATAGAACAGTACGAAAAGGCTGATAGGAGCGATCTTGCGGAGAAGGAGAAGAAAGAGCTTGAAATACTGGAATCCTATCTTCCCAAGCCTTTGTCCGAAGGGGAGCTTAATGCGCTTATAGATGAGGTAATAAAAGAGGTTGGAGCTACCTCGGTTAAGGACATGGGAAAGGTGATGCAGGCCATTATGCCTAAGGTTAGAGGCAGGGCAGATGGAAAGCTGGTGAATCAACTGGTGAGGAAAAGACTCAGCGGCTAAGTTGTTTGCCTGATTGCTTGCCAGAGGGAGTTTTCGGAACCGATTTTGAATTTGGTAGGGTTGTTTTTGAATTCTTCTATAATTTCAGTGGCCATTTCTGCGGTCCAGCAGACGACCTTGGCACAGTTTTTGAAGCATTCGTAGGAAACAGGGTCTCCTATAGAGGCGCATAGATCGGCACAGTCGGTGGTGCCAAATTTCTCGTAGAATCGCTTTGTCATTTCGTAATGGGCCCCGTATCCGTATTTTTCGCACATCTGTAAGAAAACCTTTACCTTTTCTTCAATGGGTTTGTTTTCCTCTATGAGCTTTCTCACCCATCCTCCCTCTTTCATTCCCTCTATCCAGAACTCGTAAGGGATCATCTGCGGAGATGCAAAGACCATGTTGAAGGCAGAAAGTGCCCCTGAAAGGGCGCCGCAAACAGTTATGCCAAACTTACCCTTTTCTGTGTAGAAAGATGCGGATGGTCCGTGAAATGGGTCAATGGCAAGGCATATCCACTTTTTCGTTTCCATGGGCAGGTCAACTTTGAAGTGGTCAAGTACTGCCATAAAGACTGAAGCGCGGCTTCCCCATCCCTGTCTCATGTATTCAAGGGCGCGTTCTGCAGGGGTCATTTTTTCACCACCACCTTTTTGAGATCCGCTATCTTTGAGAAGAGTCTTGCTATGCAGTTGAGGAGAGCAAGGCGGTTGTTCTTCTTGGATTCGTCTTTGTCCATAACGAGGACGTTGTCAAAAAAGGCATCCACCTTCTCCTTCAGACCGGCAAGCTTTCTTAATGCTTCTTCGTAGGATCCTTTGGATATGAGTTCCTCAACTTCCTTTTCTATGGACTGTACTGCTTGGAACAATTCCCTTTCCACATCCTTTTCAAACAGGTCCTCATTCACTTCAAATTCTGTGAAGTCTTTGGGGATGATGTTTACCACCCTTTTGAAAGTAGTCATAAGCGATTCAAACTGTGGGTCCTTTGAGAGATTGGTAAGGGCGTCTAATCTTTTCTTTGCGTCTACTATGTCATCAAAGCCGACTTCAAGGATGGCATCCACTATGTCGTACCTGTAGCCTTCGGATATCCACAGGTTGTAAAGTCTTTGGCGGAAGAAGTTTAGCACTTCTGCTTTTATTTCTGATGGGTTCCTTTCCAATTTGTCTTTTAGCATTTCAAGGGCCATGTCTGTAAGGTGGTTTAAAGAGACTCTGTAGTTCTTGTGCAGGATAACCTGTATTATTCCTAACGCGTCCCTTCTCAGTCCGTAAGGATCTTCCGATCCTGTTGGGATTAATCCTATTCCAAAACAGCCTACAATTGTGTCTATTCTATCCGCTATGCCCACGATGGCACCGGTGTCGGTTTCCGGCAGTTTGTCTTTGGAATGTCTCGGCAGGTAATGTTCAAATATGCCCTCTGCCACCTCAGGATCTTCTCCTTGGGCATAGGCGTATTCTCTGCCCATTATTCCCTGTAGCTCGTCAAACTCGTTGACCATCTGAGACTCAAGGTCTGCCTTTGCCAGTATGCAGCATCTGTCAATCTTCTCCTTTTTCTCGGGAACGAGCCTTTCAGCTAAAGTGTTGGCTATCTTTCTGAAGCGCATAACCTTTTCGTATGATGTGCCGAGCTTTTCCTGGAATAACACATTTTTTAGCTTTTCAAACATATTTTCCAATGGGACCTTCTTGTCCTCGTCGTAGAAGAACTTTGCGTCGGCAAGCCTTGCCTTCAGTACCCTTTCGTTGCCCCTTGTGATGAGATCCATGTCTTCGGCCTTTATGTTGTTAACCACAATGAAATAGGGCATTATCTCTCCCTTTTGATTAAATACGGGGAAGTACCTCTGATGTTCTTTCATAGTGGTGGTGAGCACCTCTTGGGGTAGGTCAAGATATTTTCTGTCAAACTTTCCGCATGTTGCTATAGGGTATTCAACCAAGAAGGTGACTTCGTTAAGTAGATCCTCGTCGTCATCGGGTACACCGTTTACCGCTTCTGCTTCCTTAAGGACCTGTTCCTTTATCAGTGCTTTTCTCTTTTCGTGATCGTATATTACAAAGGCCTTTTCCATAGCCAAGGAGTACTCTTCGGGGGAGTTTACCATTATGGGATCGGGTGCCAAGAACCTATGTCCGTAGGTTACGTTGGAGCTTTCAATATCGGAAACCTTGAATTTTATCACTTCTCCGTCAAATAGAGCTAAGAACCAGTGGATTGGTCTTGCGAAACGTATCTTCCTTTTGCCCCAGCGCATGGACTTGGGCCAGGGAAACTTTAGGACCATTTCCCTAAGGATTTCTGGAAGAAGTTCCTTTGTGGGCTTGCCTTCTTCTCTCTTTACTATGTAAACGTACTCTCCCTTTGGTGTTTCTTTTATCTTAAGTTCATCTATGCTTACCCCTTGTGCCTTTGCAAAACCTTCTCCAGCTTTGGTGACGTTTCCTGTTGCATCAAAAGCTACCTTTGCCGGGGGACCTATGATTTCTTGTTCTAAATCCTTTTGTTTTTCAGCTATGCCTTCCACAAACAGAATAAGTCTTCTGGGAGTGCCTGTGGCTCTGGCCTTCTCAAAATCTATGCGCAACTCTTTGAATTTTTCCTTTATGAAGCTTTCCATATACTGGAAGGCTCCTTCCATGAAACGGGCTGGTATCTCTTCTGTGCCTATTTCAAACAGCAAGGTTGCCATGGTAAGCCTCCTTTACCGTAGAACCTTTTTGATTTCTTGGTATATCTCTTCCGGGTAAAATGTGTCGGAGGGCTTGCCGAGGAAGAGCACATCCCGTCTCAGAAATCTTTCCACATCTTCCTTCATCTGTCCTGTGTTCATCTCTATGACCATGATATCTCTCGCCTTTTGAGCTGCGTTTTTTAGGGCATCCGCCGGGAAAGGAAAGAGGGTTATGGGCCTGAACAGACCAACCCTTTTGCCTTCTTTGCGCAGCCACTTTATTGGAGTTTTTGATACCCTTGCTGCTGTTCCAAAGGCTACTATAAGAAGGTCAAGTTCATCGTCAATGAGGTAGTCTTCCCAGCGGACTTCTTTTTCCATCTCTT
>WGAU01000122.1 GCA_015494645.1 Aquificota bacterium | reverse complement strand
GTAATATACAACAGGCTTAAAAGGAAGATGAAGCTTCAGATAGATCCCACCGTGATATACGCTAAAAAGCTTATAATAGGCAAAAACCTATCCTCCCCTCCGAGCAAAAAGGACCTGCAGATAGATTCCCCCTACAACACCTACAAATATCCAGGGCTGCCCCCTACTCCCATATGCAATCCTGGAATGGCTGCGGTAAGAGCCGCTGTTTACCCGGCAAAGACGGATTATCTCTACTTTGTCTCCAAAGGAGATGGGACCCACATTTTTGCCAAAACTTTAAGGGAGCACATCAGAAATATTCAAAGATTGCGCAAAAGGTAAGCTTACTCTTTTATCAGACTGGCAAATCTTAGGAGTTTTCTGCAAAAGCCAGTGATGATCTTTGCATCCTTTGATGTAAGATCCATTCTGGAAAGCATTCGTTTTATAGTGGTCATCCATAGTACTGTGTTGTTATGGGGCACAAAATCTACGAGTTCGCACACCCTCTCTATATAATGATACATAACCTGTTGCTCCTCAAAGGTAGCAAGAGCTGGCTTTTCTAAAGACACATCTTTGACCCTTGAATAGATTTCGTAAAGTGTAACCACCACTGCTTGGGCAAGGTTCAAAGAGGTATTTCCTTCCGTGGGTATGGTGTAAACATCGTTGCAGTAGTAAAGCTGTTGGTTGGTCAACCCCCATTTCTCATTGCCAAAAACAAGGGCTATCCTATTGCTTGTAGAATAGGCTACCACCTCAGGAGCCAATTCCCTGAGGGTTTTATAAACTCTTCTGTAATTTCCAAGTCTTGCAGTGCTTCCTACAACGTAAGAGCATCCCGATAGGGCGTCCTCAAGATTATCAAAGATCTTTAAACCCCCAAGGACACTTTTGCCAATATTTGTTGCCATGGCTTCCATCCTTTCCCAGTCAAGCCTTGAAGGACAGACCAAGCGAAGGTCCTCAACCCCAAAATTGGCACAGGCTCTGGCCGCTGCCCCTATATTCTCTGGATATCTGGTCTCCACAAGTACAACAGCA
This sequence comes from Aquificota bacterium, assembly GCA_015494645.1. Classification (GTDB taxonomy): domain Bacteria; phylum Thermosulfidibacterota; class Thermosulfidibacteria; order Thermosulfidibacterales; family Thermosulfidibacteraceae; genus Thermosulfidibacter. The sequence continues at coordinate 3,396 of WGAU01000122.1, read as the reverse complement.
ATATTTTTCATGGACGAGACATCACCAGTCTTAAACGCTGATATATAGTCTTGTTCCTGATACATCTCAAACCTATCCTTCCCTTCACAAAGTTTAGCTCCACAAAGACCTCCACCTTCCCTTCAAACACCTTTACAGGCATCCAGCCCGAAGAGCTCGTGTAAAAGTAACATCTTGAAAAACTCTTGGGAATACTCGCTTCAAAAGCAAGATTCTGGGGCACAAATCCAAAGGGAAGAAAGTCCACGCATAGATCTCTGTAGGATAGAGTTTTCTCAAACTTTCCAAGCTCGGCAAATGAACCCACTACAGGTATCCTCGGCACGAGATACCTCGAGGTACAGGAAGAAACAGCGCCTATGTCCTGAGTAAAGGCAGCCTTGAATCCCATTTTATCAACGACCTCAACTGCTTCCCGAGAATACTCTCCATAAGGGTAGGAATAGACAGCAGGAGAAAATCCAAAAAGCTTTACAAACCTTGAGTAAGCCCTGGAAATATCCGCTTCCAGTGAAGCTTTCAGGGAATTGCCCATAATACCCAACTTGCTCAAAGCCATGTGAGAGTACGAGTGAAGTCCCAAGGAAACAAGCCCTGAAGAAAGCATCTCATTTATCTGCTTCACGGACAAAAAGTCAGGGTATCTATCCACGGCCTCCATATAAAGGAACAGCACAAAAGGAATTCGTTCTCTCTTAAAAACCCTATAAGCCTTGTAGGTGCTTTTGTAGCCATCATCTACCGTGACAAGAACACACCTTTTAGGAAAGCTCCCCTTGTCAAGGAAGGCAAGAAACTCTTTTAAAGACACAAAACGGTAACCCTTGCTCTTTAAAAAGGTAATCTGTTTTTCAAGTTCCTCAAGGGATGTAGAGGTTGTTGGATAGCGGGCGTCATCAAACCTATGGTATATGAGTACGTAACAGTCAGAATAGGCCCTTGAAACGAAACACAATACGATAAGTACGCTTAATATAACTTTTATCCAGCTCACACTCATCATAACTGGTTAGATTATTAGCAACTATTAACTTCTTGAGTCTTTTCACATACTCCTTACCCAAAATAGAATAATGCACCAAATGCTCTATGAGGGAAAGGCTGTTTTTGTCCCTCAGCCTCGCAAGCCTAAACCCTTCATAGGCCCAGCCAACATTTAGGTTGTAAAAATAGGAGTCAACAGCATCAAGAAGGGTATCAAATTTCTTAAGATAAACCTCAGACTCTTTAGCCTTTATCCCGGCGCTTTTCTTTGAAAAGCTCCATTCCCCAAAGACATTGTTGGCCTTGCAGAAAAACCTTGAGCTTCCCCACCCACTTTCAAGGGCAGCCTGAGCTATTACCAGTCCGGCAGGTATCACATCTATTTTGTACAGCAATTCTTCTATGGTGGTCGCTTTGTATCTACGGCACAAATCCTCAAGAAAGGCCTTTTCTTCCTCCGTAAGAGATCCTGAATCAAGCCTCTGCTTTATCTTCAGTAAGCGCTCCCTTAATTTTTTGACACGGTAGTTTTCAATAAGAACAGCAGGAAGAATCAGGTTTATGAATATCTGCTTTTTCTTCTTTGCATCCAACTTTGCAAGGCACGGAACCCTTTTGTAAACCACAGGAGCAACAGACGAACATTCTACGGACCTTACATCTTCCGGCTCCTTAGGATGTACATACAAAACCTCCAGTCGTTCCCTAACATCCACACGAAAAAGTATTAAAAAAAGAAGAGGGGGAACAAGCAAAAGTCCCCCCTTTCTAAAGAAGACTTTAATCTTTCTGTTCAATGGCACCTTTCGGGAAGCTTGCTAAGACCGACCTTTTCCTTGAGAAAACGACATGCCTCTTCAAGATCCTCAAAGATCTCATAAATCCCATCTGTTGTGATAGCTATCATATCTGGACGTCCTTCAGGTATGAAGATCTTATACTCCCTGCCATCCTTTCCCCGCACCCTTACCTCGTGGTGATGCCAAGGAGCAGGATAGAGACGTTGCAGGGTCTTAAAGAAGTCCTTAACAGGCTTTATATTTTCAAGATGCAGATGGCTCATCCCTAACCTCCCGTTCAGGCTGGAAAACTTTTACCAAGATCCCTCAACAAAGTCAAAAAGTGTACTTACAGTAGGAGGATCTCCCGGTGCAACACCAATGAAAAGGGTTCTGTAAAATCCACGATATCTTCTGGCTTTTAGGTAGCAGTAAATGGTTTTCTTCAACCTCTCAAGTTTTCTTTTGGTAAGTGTTTCCAAAGGATGAGAAAACAGAGACCCTTTAACTGTTCTCACCTCCACGAAATAGAGAACATCATCCTTTTTAGCAACTATATCAATCTCTCCCCATTGGGTTCGGTAGTTTCTCTCAATGACATCAAAGCTGTTATCCTCAAGCCATCTGACGGCTAATTCCTCTCCCCACCTGCCGAGCTCTTTTCTTGAGTCCAAAGCCTAAAGCTCCTCCTGTGTATGGGAAGTATCCCAAGTTCTTCTATCCGCTTTCTGTGCAACCTTGTGGGATACCCCTTGTGTTCTGCAAAGCCGTAACCCGGAAACACCTTTGAATACCTTTCCATTATCCTGTCCCTCGTAACCTTGGCTACAACAGAGGCTGCTGCTATGCAAAAGCTCTTGGCATCGCCCTTAACCACGGAAGCGTATGGAAGATCAAGATCAAGCTTCATATTGCCATCTATTAAAACGAAATCGGGTCTGGTCTTGAGCTTTGAGCAAGCTGAAATAATAGCTATCTTTGTGGCATTCAATATATTTATCTGGTCAATCTTAGCAGGGCCCACAACTCCAACTGCCCAACAAATGGAAGAAGAAACAACAAGATCAAAAAGCCTTTCCCTTTCCTTCGGAGAAAGCTTCTTAGAATCATCCAGAGGGAGAAAAGGTAGTCTTTCAACATCAAAAACCACCGCCGCAGCTACAACAGGACCTGCCAGACAACCCCTTCCTGCTTCATCAACCCCACAAATGAAACCAGTATTTAAAAAGGACCTATCAAATGCCCTCTTATCCTCCGTTCTGCTCATTAACCCTACATACAGCCGCGACTTCTGAATCGGTTTGCACAAGTCTGACCCCTGAGGCGTTCCTTCCATAGGTGGGAATCTCTGTAGCACTGAGCCTGATGGCCATGCCATCTTTGGTGATTATCATCAGCTCATCCTGATCTGTAACAGCCTTGAGGGAAACGATCTTTCCCGTCCTATCGGAAAGCTTGTGGGAAATCACCCCCTGAGCACCCCTTCCAGTAACCCTAAACTCACCCACGGGGGTTCTCTTACCATAACCCTTTTCCGTCACAGTAAGCACGAACATACCCTCCTCGGATATGTCCATGCCCACCACTTTATCTCCCTGCCTCAATCTAACACCTCTAACACCCCTTGCCGTTC
>WGAU01000121.1 GCA_015494645.1 Aquificota bacterium | reverse complement strand
CAGATGTGTATAAGAGACAGGTTAAACTTCAAGCCCTTCTTTCTCGTCTTTACACCCTTAAGGGTAAGAAGAACCACATCGGAAATTCCATCATTGTCCACATCCGCAAGAGCCAGATCCACCACTCCCTCGGGCAGAGTGCGAACCCATCCTGTGTCCTCAAAGTAACCATTTCTCCACCTGAAAATCTTCACCGTGGAGGACTTAAACGGATCAAAGAAAGCCCCCCACACAAAGGGCTTGTTTGTGTAAACCACCAGCTTTGGATACTTCGCTTTGGCATCCACAGCTATCCTTCCGGGCAAGGTGAGGGTAAGCTCTTTGAACCTTGCATAGTCACTCTTTCCTATTTCCAGGAAACCCTCTCCCTCGTAAAAGACTTTAACCTGGGGCTCTTTGTAGAAAAAGGCAATCCCTGTGTTGCCGTAAGAACCGGGCAGATCTGCAATCACCTCTCCCGAAGCGTTCTTTACCACCACCCTTCCGCTTTCGTTCACCACAAAGTCAAGCCTACCGTCCCCATCGGCATCAAAGGCAGCCATACCAAGGATTAGATCCCCTTTTAGCCCATTAATGCTGCTCTTTTTCTCAAGCTTATAGTCCTTCAAAGAAACCAAAAATGGCGGTATTGAAAGGGGATCATCCTTGAAAAGATACTGTGCCATAAATAGCTTGCCTCCGAGAGCCCTCACGAAGTGCTCGTCCACTTTGCTCTTCCTTTCAAAGGACTTTCCATTAAACTTGTAAATGAAGGAAGACATGGTAAAGTCCCTGTAATCACTGCCCGTAGCGATTACTTCATCCCTGCCGTCTTCGTCCACATCAGCCATATCCAAGTTGAATATTCTAAAACTCAAAGGCACCTTGAAGCTACCCACATCGGACAGCCGCCTCTTATCTGGAAGATAAGTAGCCACCCTCACCATGTTCTCAACGGCAACGGCTATGTCCTTGAATCCATCACCGTCCACATCCCCAACCGCCACAGAAAGGCCCTTACCCTCCACAGGAGCAGACACATAAAGAACATCCTCCTCAAAGGAAGGCTTCCATCCAGCTTCTCCTAAGAGAACGGTATAGCTCCTCACCTTCTTAGCTATATTTAAGCAGTAAAGATCCCCCTTGAAGAAGTACCTACCGTTTCGCTTCTCTATGCGCCCCTCAAGGGCAAAAAAAGCTTCCAGCTTGTCTCTGTAAAGATCGTAAAATACGGAAATAAGATTCTCCTCCACGAACTTACCTTTGTAAGCCGAAACTTCCTGTATAACCCTCTCCTCCGCAAGGACATTGAATCTTCCCGTTTCTTCCAAGAACTTGGTGAGACTGCTGGAAAAGGCCAAGATGTTGAAGCCTTCTCCTGTAGCATCCACTATGGGCAAAAGGAAGAGATTTATGCGGGCTCTCGTGATACGCACTATATCTCCCGGCCGTATCTCTTCTTGGGGTAAAGTGAACAGTCTGCCTATGGAAGCTTCAGGGTAAACCTCAAGGATCTGGAGGAAACCTGCCACCTTCTCCGTAAATCCTATGATCTGTCCCGTTATGGGATTTCTAAAGGGCATACCCTTGTGGGACACTGTGAGAACCATACCGGGAAAAACCTTGTTTCTGGCTCCCAGATCCACCACAGCAAGGCCCGACCTAACCCCAACCACAAATCCCTCTACAGGAGGAAAGCTCTCGTATATGAGCCTTGCAAGCTCCTTCAAACTGTTGCGGGAAATTCCCCAGCAGTTAAGGGGCAGAAAAAGAAGGAGAAGCAATATCCATTTTCTCATCTTCTCTCCGTCAAGAAGGCTTGCAGAACAGCTTCCGCAGCCACTTCCCCGTCCACAGTAGCTGTCCCTTCCATCTTCCAGACAGGACCCTTTCTCTTTACGGTTCTACCCTCAAGGACGAGCTGATCCCCAGGGCGAACAATGCGTTTGAAACGAGCCTTTTCAATACCCCCAAAATAGACCAAGTAGTTGTCCCGCTTCTCTTCGGGTATGGTGGGTAGAGCAATCAAAGCACCTGCTTGGGCAAGGGCCTCTATTATCAGGACTCCCGGCATCACCGGATCGCCGGGGAAATGACCCACGAAGAAGGGCTCGTTAATGGTAACATTCTTAAGCGCCTTTATGTACTCACCCTCCCTCAACTCAAGCACCCGATCCACCATAAGAAACGGATACCTGTGGGGAAGGTGCTTAAGAATTTCCCTTATCTCCATGGAACTCCCTCTTCTTCAATTTCTTGAAGAAATCGTAAATCTCCGGTAGCCTGTTGATAATAGCCTGTATCCTCTTCCACCTGCCAGCGGGCATGGCAGGAGCACCCACAATGGTCTCTCCCGGAGCCACCCTGCCAAAGACCCCTGCCTTGGCAGCAATCTTTACATCGTCTCCTATAACGGCGTGATCGGCTATACCCACCTGTCCACCCATAAGCACCCTGTCTCCAACAGAAACACTACCAGAAATACCCACTTGTCCGGCAAAGGCACAGTGCTTTCCTATTTTGACGTTGTGACCTATTTGAACCAGATTGTCTATCTTCGTCCCCTCTCCCACCACGGTTCTGCCAAAGGTGGCCCTATCTATGCATGTGTTGGCACCTATCTCCACATCGTCTCCAATAATCACCCTGCCTATCTGAGGTATCTTTACCCTCTTTCCGTCTTTCTCAAAATACCCAAATCCATCCGCCCCCAAAACAACGCCGCTGTGAATCCTACACCTCTTGCCGATAACTGTGTTAGGATATATCACCACGTGGGGAAAGATAACCGTGTCATCCCCTATTTCGGAGTTCCTGCCCACATAAACGAAGGGCATGACAACCACATTTCTGCCTAACTTCACACCGCTTTCAACCACAGAGAATTCCCGTATAACCACTCCTTCTCCCATTTCCACAGGAGAGTACACTATCGCCCTATCGGATATACCGCTACCGTACTCCTCCCTGTAAAAAAGGGTGGCCACCACCACCGCAGCTTCCAAAGGATTGGAAACCACTACACACGGCTTGCCTTCAGGAGGAGCTATACCCTCAGGCACGATAATCGCTCCTGCCTCAGTGGAAGAGGAAAGCAGAGACGGATTAGCAACAAAAGTTATGTCAGAAGATCCGGCCTCGTCGTATCCTTTAATACCCGATACTTCAATATCTTCCCCCAAAAGCCTCCCACCTACTATACGGGCTATTTCAGAGAGCTTCATCTTTTACTTTTTCTTTCCCTTAGCACTCTCTTGCGCATCCAAAAGCTTTATCACCTGCTTGGTAAGATCTATGGAATTGTCATGATAGACCACCCTTCCCGAAACATCTATAATCATGGTGTAGCCATTCTTTTTGGCGTAATCCTTAACCTTGGCCATAACATCTTTAAGGATGGCGTCTACAAGCTCGGCATTTCTCTTCTGGAGGTACCTCATGGCCTCCTGCCTTGCAAACTGGTACTCCATCATCTTCTTACGAAGCTCCTCTTCCTTCTGTTTCTTGGCCTTCTCGGAAAGAACCGCTGCGTTTTTCTTTAGTTCCTCCCTCATCTTCTCAATCTCTTTTGCCAGCTTATCTATCTTTTTCTTTTTCTCCTGATACTCTTTTTCCCACTCAGCCTTTGCCTTCTGTCCTCTCTTTGACTCAAAAACCACCTTCTGAACATCCACAACTCCTATCTTGAAGGGACCAGCCCCAGCCAAAGAGACCATAACAGCCGTCAAAACAACAGAGATTACCAAACTCCTCATTTAAAACCTCCCAAAGGTATTTTTAGAATATGGTTCCAATGGAGAAGTGTATCTTGTATGCATCCTCGTCCTTCTTCTTGTCAAGTTTGTAGGCCAAATCCAGCTTGAGAGGACCGAAGGGAGTGATGAACCTCACCCCCACCCCAGCGCTCTGTCTCATGGGACCAAGGCTTATCATCTGCCCATTGTCAAAAGCAGCACCTGTGTCAAAGAAAACTAATCCTTTTAAACCACCCACTATTGGGAATAGATATTCCAAATTTACTATAAATTCCTTGGTTCCACCTATGGCATCTCCGTCCTCTTCCGGCCCTGCCTCGTCAGGATCAAATCCCCTTACGGTATTCTGTCCACCCACATAAAACCTCTCAAAGACCGGCCTTCCATCCCCCCAGGGCAGTGGATTCACAAATCCCAATCTTACCCTCGGATGAAAGACAGAATCCTTTATAAGCCTGTCCACTTTAATAAACCTTTCCCAGTTGGCGTAAAGCTTGTAATAAGCGTAATCTCCTCCAAGACCAGCCACCTTCAAAGATACACTCCTCACAAAACCTTCGGTGGGTAACAAGGTGCTGTTTCTCGTGTCCTGAGAAAATCCAAGAATAATGGCAGAGGACATAGCCCCATCTTCCTCATCCTTGATGAAATCAGGAGCGTCTGGATCAACATCCTCAAGCTTAACGTATTTGAACTCGTAACCTATGGACGCTTTGGTGTACCAGTTCCACAAACGCTTCCCAAAAGAAAAGCTCAATCCGTAAGAATACTCATCGTAAAGATCATACTCGTAACGCTGATGGAAGGAATTAAAGGAAAAGGATATGTCCGTATCAAATAGGTAGGGTTCAAAGAAGGTGAAATCGTATTCGATCCTCTTTGTGGTAAACTCACCCGTCAAAGATACAGATCTTCCTGTGCCAAAAAGATTCTTCTCAGATAGCTGGACCATCAAACCAAAAGATTCCACCGAAGAATAACCACCACCCAACATAAGCGAACCTGTAGGCTGCTCCTCCACCTTAACGAAGATATTCATGTAATCATCGCCAAGATCCTCGGCTGGTTTGGTTTCTATGTTAACCGTGGAGAAGAAACCAAGCCTCTCCAACCTTTTCTTGGCAAGCTTCAAATACATGGTATTCATCACATCCCCTTCCGCCAAGGGGATTTCCCTTCTAATCACCTTGTCTCTGGTCTTAACATTTCCGGAAACCTCAATCCTTCCCACATAGTACTTCTTGCCCTTCTCTATCCTATAAAGGACAGAAACTGTATGATTTTCATCGTCGGTATCCAAGATGGGCCTTACGTCAGCATTGACATAACCCTTTGAACCGTAAAGATCGGTAAGGTTGTTTACGTCCTGCCTCACCTTCTTGGCGTTGTAGTAATCCCCTGGCTTTACCTGAAGCATTTTCATTATGTCCTCTTTTTTAAAGGGATCGTCTTTACCCATCTTTATGTCCACGGACTTTACTTTATATCTGGCACCCTCTTCTATGGGGATGCGGATGTATATCTTGCCCCTTCTCTTGTCCACCTTGACTATTGGATCGCCAATCACAACCCTTAGAAAGCCATGGTCCTTGTAGAACTGCCTTAGCTTCATGAGATCAACGGTAAGAAGATCCTGAATATAGTAGTAGGTAGCAGGCTTACCCAAGAGGGAATTGACAAAAACAGCCACCATGTTAAAGAGAGTTCTCTCCTTGGTAACCATCTGCTTTTTGAGTTCTCTATCGGAAAAGTGCTTGTTGCCCACAAACTCTATCTTCGCAACATGGGCTTTCCTGCCCTCCTTTATCTTATAGGTAAGTTCCACCCTGTCTCCCATCTTGCGAAGGATAGGCTCAACCCTTACATTGTAGTACCCCTTAGATTGGTAAAGCTGCTTTATCTTCTGGATGTTTTCGTTTAGAATCTTCTCGTTGTAGATATTAAAAGGAAACTGCTTGAGCTCTTTTCTTATCTCATTACTCTTTATGTGCTTATTACCAACGATTCTTATTCTCGTTACTACAGGACGCTCCTTTACAATGAAGGTAACTTTAACACCGCCCTCAAAAGGCTCCACATCCACCTTCACATCGTCAAAAAACCCCGTATCGTAAAGGGTCTTCACATCCTTCCGAATCTTGTAGATGGAGAACTCCTCTCCCTCTCTGGTGGAAAGCTTAAAAAGGATAGTGTTTTTATCTATGCGCCTGTTTCCCTCTATCTCTACGATCTTTACCGGAACAGAAGGATTCTGCTGAATAGCGAAGGAGAGAGGAACAAATAGAAAAAAGAAGAATAAGCTTAAACTAAACCACCACTTCGTCCCGCTTAGCCACGTCCTTTTTCTTGAAGACCAGGTTGTTTCTGCTGACGTCAACAAGAATCACATCTCCCTCTATAAATTCTCCCTTCAGAATCTTCTCAGAAATAGCATCCACCAGGAACCTTTCTATAGCTCTTCTCAGGGGTCTTGCCCCAAACTGAGGATCGTAACCCCTCTCAATAAGCCACCTCTTTGCCTTAGTGGTAAGCTCTATATCAAGGGTTTTCTCCTTAAGCAGCTCCCTCAACTCGTCTATCATAATATCCAAAATGGCTTCAACCTCTCTCTCTCCCAAAGGTCTGAAGACCACTATGTGATCAATGCGGTTCACAAACTCGGGAGGGAACCTCTTCCTGAAGATCCTCATCACCTCGTCCTTGACCTTCTCAAACTCTGACTCCTCATCGCCAAAGCCCAAAGAAACCCCCTTGAAGAAATGCTTGGCACCTACATTGGAGGTCATAATAATGATGGTGTTTCTAAAATCCACAGTCCTTCCAAAGGCATCGGTGAGCCTTCCACTATCCATAATCTGAAGCAGCATATTGAAAACATCCGGATGGGCCTTCTCCATCTCATCAAAGAGAACCACCGAATAAGGCCTCCTTCTCACCGCCTCAGTAAGCTGTCCACCTTCCTCATACCCCACATACCCAGGAGGGGCTCCTATGAGCTTGGAAACATTAAACTTTTCCATATACTCAGACATATCTATCCTAATCAGGGCATCCTTGTTGCCAAAAAGCTGCTCTGCAAGGACCTCCGCCGTTCTGGTCTTACCAACCCCGGTGGGACCCAAGAAGAAAAAGACACCTATGGGCTTGTTGGTGTTGCTCAGACCAACCCTCGCCCTTCTTATGGCCTTGGCTATCTGCTCTATGGCAGCATCCTGACCCACCACATACTTCTTAAGGGCCTCCTCCAGCATGAGCAGCCTTTTCTCTTCGTCCACACTTATACGTTCCAAAGGAATGCCAGTTATCTTGGCGGTAACCTTAGCAATGTCCTCAGCCGTTACTATGGGAACATCCTGCTTCTGCTTCTCCCTCCACTCCTTACGCAGATTCTTCAGCTTCTGCCTTACCTCTATCTCCTTATTGCGAAGATCCGAGGCCTTAGCATAGTCCTGATCATCTATAGCCTTTTTCTTCTCCCCCTCTATATTTTCCAGCTCCAGCTCCACCTCTCTAATATGATCAGGCACCTTTGTAGCCTTCACATGCACCATAGAACAGGCCTCATCCAAAAGATCTATGGCCTTATCCGGCATAAACTTCTCTGTGATGTACCTGTCTGCCATCTTAACGGCTGTTTCAAGGGCCTCGTCGGTAATCATTACCCTGTGATACTCCTCGTATTTGGGCCTGAGACCTTTAAGGATTTCTAAGGTTTCTTCTTTAGTGGTGGGCTCCACCAGCACAACCTGAAATCTCCTTTCCAAGGCCCCATCCTTCTCTATGTACTTGCGGTACTCTGAAAGGGTAGTGGCACCTATAACTCTAATTTCTCCCCTTGCAAGGGCCGGTTTCAACATGTTGGCAGCATCTATTGATCCTTCAGCCGCTCCTGCTCCCACAAGGGTATGCAGCTCGTCTATGAAGAGAATTATATCATCCCCCTGAGAAGCCTCTTTTATTATAGCCTTCATCCTTGACTCAAACTGACCCCTGTACTTAGTGCCGGCAACAATGGCACCCAAGTCCAAGGCAATAACCCTCATGTCAAGGAGTCCTTCAGGCACATCCCTATTGACTATCCTTTGGGCAAGACCCTCCACAATGGCAGTTTTACCCACACCGGGTTCTCCAATAAGCACAGGGTTGTTCTTGGTCTTCCGGGAAAGTATTTGTATTACCCTCTCTATCTCTCTTTCCCTGCCTATGACAGGATCAAGCTTTCCCTCTCTGGCCAGCTTGGTAAGATCAATACCAAACTCATCAAGGGCAGGGGTTTTTCTGGTCTTCTTCTTGGTAACCGTTTCGTCACCGGTAAGTTCCCTGATAACTTCCCTCACATCATCAACCTCTATGCCCAAGCGACGGAGAAGCTTACCGGCTATGCCAGTACGCTCCCTAACTATGCCCAACACCAAATGCTCGGTGCCCACATAGTCCTGTCCCAAAAGAGATGCCTCTTCCTGTGCATACTCCAAAACCTTCTTAGCATCGGGCGCAAAGGGTATAGCCCCTACCACAAAGCCCCTTCTGCCGTAGGGCATACGCCTTTGCAGCTCTTCCTTAAGGTAGTTGAGATCTACACCCAGCCTGTCCAGAACAAGCACTCCCATCCCAGAGGCTTCTTTAAGTATGCCCATTAGCAGGTGGGCGGTGGTAAGGGTATCGTGTTGATACCTCTCCGCCTCTCCCCTCGCTATTATTATGGCCTTCCTTGCCCTTTCCGTAAAATTCTCAAACATGGCTTTACCTCTCCTGTAGAATAACTTACTTTAGGTGAAGAAAGATGTCAAACGGGAAACTTTTCCACAAAAGCTTTAGGGTTGAAGGATTTCTGATAGTACCACCCCACGGCATCATTAAAAATCCAGAGATAAGTGTTGGTCCTAAGGAGGTAAAAATCAACCCCGGATGTGGAAAAGACTTCACCCACAGAGGGGTAGTGATACCGTCCCCCTGCAACTGCCACTGCCATTTAGACATAACAGAAAAAATTGAGGGCAAGGATCTGATAGATTGGATAAAGAACCTCATTCTGAAAGGGTTGAGAGAAAGAAGCTTCGGTCCTAAAAGCGAAAAACTACTCAAATCAATGCTGAACTTAGGGATAGATTTAGTGTGCGACATAACCAAAGATTTGAACTATCCCGACCACAGCCATCTTCTTCCCTTTTTTGAATTCACAGGAGAGACCAATAACCTTCAAGAACTGCCCACAAGGTTCATGGTAAGTCCCCACGCTGTTTACAGCGTATCGGAAAAGCTACTGGAGCTACTTCTGGAAAAGTATTCCCAGAGGTTGATGTGCATGCATGTTTCCGAAAGTGAGGAGGAAATTAAATTCATAAGAGGAATGGCAAACCGCTTTGAAGACGATATATATCCGCTCGTTGGAAGAGAAAGAAGCGTGGGTGTTTACGAAAGTCCCATCGTATATCTTGCCCTTAAAGGAGCACTGAAAAAAAACTTTTTGCTGGTTCACTGCTGTTATATAAGCGAGAGGGATGTTAAAATAATAGCGGAATACGGAGCCACAGTGTGCGTGTGCCCCAGGAGCAACCTGAGACTTTCAGGTAAAACCGCTCCTGTAAAAAGGCTACTTACAGAAGGAGTTAATGTGGTTTTGGGAACAGACAGCTTAGGATCGTGTCCTAATCTCAACTTATGGGAAGATGTAGAACTTATCATGGAGATAGAAAAATTGACTCCATCGGTAGCTTTAAGCTTAGTAACCAGCAACCCTGTGAAGTACCTTAAACACAACCGCTATCTTCTGATTGAGGCAAACAAACTGCCGCACAAAACAGAGGAACTTAGTGAGTTTGTTATAGAAACTTTGAAGAACAGGGAGGGTAAGCTGTGCTGGATCTCTCCAAACCCATAGAGATCGCCCAAAGCATCTACTGGGTGGGGCATAAAGTGCCGGATGATCCCTTCCAGTGCCATGCGTATCTGATCAAAGACGGAGGAAACTCGGTCCTCATAGACCCCGGAAGCATGATTGTGTTTCCCTATGTACTTGAAAAGATTACCTCCCTCATAAGTCTCAGAGACATAAAATATGTTGTATTCCACCATCAGGATCCTGACATTGTGGGTTGCTATTCCACCCTGGAAAGGATCATGCCTGAAAGAGAAGACAGAAGGATAATAACCCACTGGAGAGCTTACATGCTTTTAAAGCATTTTCAGTGGAAGACCCACTTTTATTTTATAGACAAAAGCGACTGGAAGCTTGATACGGGAAGCCGTCTGCTCACCTTCGTATTCACCCCCTACGCCCATTTCCCGGGAGCCTTCTGCACCTACGACGAAAAGACAGGTGTTCTCTTTTCCAGCGATATATTCGGCGCCATATCAGAAAAGTTCATGCTTTATGCTGAGGATGATGAGGAATACTTTCAGGGCTTGGAGCTCTTCCACAAACACTACATGCCTTCCAAACCTATACTCCTTCACACCCTCAAAAAAATAAAGGAAAAGAACCCCATCATCATAGCCCCACAGCACGGAAGCATCATAACTAAGGAGCTTATACCAAAGGTCATGAGTCGTCTGGAGCGTTTAAACTGTGGTCTGTACCTACTTGCCGATGAATCGGATCTCATGATCCTGAACGAGGTAGAAGTGATACTCAACCTTTTCTTTGAGAATGCCATACTTACCGCCAAGCTTGTGGATACTTTAGACATACTATTCAGAGAACTCAAAAAGTATGTAACAGCCCTTAAAGAACTAACTATAGTGGGATACCTGTCAGACGGACAAAAACTGGTTTACACCGCCAACGAAGGCGGAACCAAGGTAGAAACCGTGAATGCTCTACTATCATTAGAAGCCTCAATAGAAACAAACCTTGAAGCAAAAGGAGAGAAGATCGGAAAGCTCGTAATCTCTGGAGATCTTACAGAAAAAGATAGAAAATTCCTGGGTATAATATCCGAAAGGCTCAAATCTCCCTTAGTCTCCATGCTTAAGAAAGAAATACTTGAAAGCGAAGAGCTAAACAGGCTTATGAAAAAAGCTACCACAGATCCATTAACGGGCCTTTACAACAGAAGAGTTCTCTTCCAACAGCTAAAGCATTACATAAAGGAACACAAGAAAAGAAAGCGTCCCTTCTGTCTGGCCATGCTGGACATAGACTTTTTCAAAAGCATAAACGACCAGCACGGACACCTTAAGGGAGACAAAGTCCTGAAGGAGCTCGCCCAGCTTTTAAAGGCCAACCTCAGACAAACAGACTGCATAGTGAGATACGGGGGAGAAGAGTTTGCTATAGTCATGCCTGACACTACACTTATCCACGCTTACAAAAAAATGGACTCTATACGCAAGCTGATAGAAGAAACTTGTTTCTGCAATGGAGAACTAAGGTTAACCGTAAGCATAGGAGTGGCAGAGTACGAAGAAGGAATGAAGCTGTCCCAGCTTATAGAGAAAGCAGACGAACACCTCTACGAAGCCAAGGCCCTTGGGAGGAACCGTGTAGTCTGTTAATTGCCAGAGGAGCAGAACGTCCTTAGCACCTCTTGCAATCTGTCTATGGTGAAAGGCTTTTCTAAGAGTATCCCTTTGTGCTTTTCAAGGAAGGCCTTTACCTTGCCCAGCACACTGGTGTATCCCGTAATCAGCACCACCTTAACCTCTGGCTTTTCCTCAACAACCTTCTGAGCCAGCTCAAGCCCTGACATTTTGGGCATAACAACATCAGAAACCAAAAGATCTATCTCGCCTTTGTGCCTGAGGAAGGCTTCAAAGGCTTCCTCGGGATCGGTAAATGGAAGTGCATCCACCCCCATCCTGAAGAAGACCAGCTTCAAAAGATTAAGAAGTTCCTCGTTATCCTCCACAACAATAGCTTTGCACTTGGCTTCCTTTTCTTCAGCCTTTTTCTCTTTCTCTTGCTCTTTCAATCGGTCAATCTGAGCCTCCGGCAGGTATATTACAAATTTCGTGCCCTCCCCCACACAGCTCACCACATCTATATGGCCGCCCATCTGCTTTACCGTGCTGTAAACCTGTGAAAGCCCCAATCCTGTTCCCTTACCCGGTTCCTTGGTGGTGAAAAAGGGATCAAAGATCCTGCCGATATGTTCTTCAGGTATACCACAACCGGTGTCTTCAAATTCTAAAATAATTGCCCTCTTGTATCCAAACTCCTCTCTCAAGAAGGGAACTTCCCTCTTGGACAGCCTTATGGAAAAGGTCCCCCCATCGGACATGGCATCCTTGGCATTGGTGGCAATGTTCAGAATCATGGAGTGGATCTTCGTGGGATCGCCTATAACATAGTAATGATCCTTACCGTCGTCCTCGTAAACAATGGCTATATTCTCTGGGAGGGTTCTCTCAAGGATTTCAAAAAGACTCTTAACCAAGAGTTTCAGATCCACAAGCTGCTCTTCCGTCTTCTGTTCCCTGCTGACATGCAGTATCTGAGAGGCCAACCTGGCTGCATGTCTGCACTGCTCTATTATAAGGGAAAGCATCTTTTTGGTGTCCTCTTCCTCTGTACTCTCCGCCGCTATCTGGGCATATCCCATTATGACGCCGATAACGTTGTTGAAGTCATGGGCTATACCGCTGGCAAGCGCTCCCAGAGCCTCAAGCCTTTCGGCCCTTGCCTTCATCCTGAGCAAACGATCCTTCTCAGACTCGTAAAAGGCAAGCCTCAAAAGCAGGCTGAACATCTGCTGCATCAGCACCAAGTTGTAAAAGTCATCCCCTGTAAAGGACCTTCTTCCTTTCCTTCTCATAAGCATGAGAACAAAATCGGCAGACCCATAGGCAGATATGGGCACCGCCATGCAGGACCCTAAAACATCAGGATTTACAGGACAGCTTTTGATTGACAGAGCTTCGGGATACTTTTTGAAGAACAATGGCTTTTCTTGAAGGGCCGCCATACCCATAACCCCCTCCCCCAACCTTATCTCCAAGCCCGATGGAAGCCCCAAGGCATAGGAAAGCCTAACAATCCCTCTCTTTCTGCTTACCTCCCCCATAACAGCGTAATCGGCCTCAAAGAGGCTCCTCAAGTATCTAAGGGTTCTAAGAGCCTTCTCATCTAAATCTATGTTCTCAACCATTATCCCCAGCATGTCCACAAGGGTCTCCACCAGAACATCCCGCTTACTCAAAAGATCCTGACTGATATTGGCGCTTATCACTACAGAGGCTACGCTTCCCGCTGCTTTAAGAAGCTCCAGCTCCTCTTTTGAAAAGGGAGGATAACCCTTCCTCCTTCCCAAACCGACGGAACCTATCCAGCGCCCTTCCTGAAAAGAGATGGGAAAACAGAGAACAGGTCCCACAACTTCTGCAAGCCTTTTGTCCCCCCGAGCGAAGTCCGAAAAGTCACCTACCACAAGCTCCTGCTTCTCCATACACACACCCATGGGACCGTTGCCCACTGCACTGGGAGGGATCTCCCGACCATCATCCCCTAAATATCTGTGGAGGTAAAGAACGTCTTCAGAAGCATCCCAAACGGTTATCGCAATGTAATGGGCCTTGGCCTCTTCCCTCAGAATCTTCAGGATGCGATCAATAACCTCTCCAGTTTCCCCCCTGTTGAGCTTTTCCCTGAAGGAATCCTCAAGGAGTAAATCTACAAGTCTATCTACTGCCTTCCTCAAACAAAACTCCTTTCAAAAGTTTCCCTACTCTAAAATATAGTGAAACTGTGGAGAAACTTTAAGACTTGACACAAATTCCCTGAACTCCTCCTGTCCCATGACCCCCTTTTCGGTTATGAAGGCAGTTATAAGATCTGGTGGGGTAAGATCAAAGATCCTGTAAGCAACCTTGTGACTCCTTGAAAGCTTTATAGGAAAAGATTCATCCCTTATAACATGGTACCTTGAAAGAATAGCAGGAAGAAACTTTTCTGTTCCGCACACGACATAAAAGGGAATGCCGTACCTTGCAGCAGCCAAAGCCAAAGCAAAGGTTCCCGCTCCGTTAACAAGTCCCGCCTCGTCCACAGAATCGGCTCCCACTACCACAGCATCCACCTTTCTCGCGAAGTAGGGAAGAAGGGCATCGGTTGTAACCACCGTCTCAACTCCGCTTTCAAAAAGCTCATCGGCAAGTCTCAACCCGAAAGGCACAGGGTCCCCCTTGGAGACCCACAACGATACCTTTCCTTTCTCAGCCATGCGGGACATCACCGAAACCACAGTGGAGCTGTAGGAAACGGTGGCGAACTTCTTATACCGGGAAAGGAAATCCACAGCCACATCAATCACCCTGCTCAAACGCTTGGCAAAATCCTCCATCTCCCTGTCAACATACTCTTTGGCCT
>WGAU01000120.1 GCA_015494645.1 Aquificota bacterium | reverse complement strand
CCTCTACCCTCACTCCCTTAGCATCAAGCTCCTTCAATATGCTATCCATCCACTCAACATCTTCGCTGGAATCGGTAAGAGGCACCTTGAGATAAACTTTGTTTTGAAAGATCTGAATGATTTTCCAAACGTTGCCTAAGCTTAATATTTGATCAGCAAATAGTGGTGGCTTTAGAGAAAGGCTAATCAGGTCAACTTTATTGAATAGATCTATTATTGTTTTATCCAATAGCATCCCATTGGTTTCTATGGTTGATTTAAGTTCCCTATGATCTAATTTATTGAGAAATTCTATCAATCCTTTGGCCTGAAGGGTGGGCTCTCCTCCGGTTATCACTACGGAAGTTAGTCCGCTTGATTCCACAATCCTCACAAGCTCGTCTAAAGGATACTCCGTGAACTCATTCCAGGAATACTTGGTATCGCAGCAGTGGCACTTGAGATTGCACCCAGACAGCCTAAGGAAGAGGGAAGGCTCCCCTACCCTTGCGCCTTCCCCCTGAAGGGATTCAAAAATCTCACATACCTTTAGCTTCACTTCAGGTAGGGAAGCATACGCTTAAACTCTTCCGTCCCGGCCCTTTCCAGTATTTGGAAGATGAAGGTCTCTGTAGGAATAACCTTTACTCCCTCTGATCTGAGATGATCCATTATCACAGTGTGGTTTTCCTTTTTCCTTGATCCTGTGGCATCGTAAAGTAGATAAACCTTATACCCCAAATCTTTTAGATCCATTGCCGTTTGGTAAACGCATATATGAGCCTCTATTCCCGCAAGTACCACATCAAGCCTTCCCTTTTTATGTTCCTGAGAGAGAATATCAGTAAACGATGGTTCCTTTGCGCAAGAAAAGGTCATCTTTTCTACCTTATATTTATCAACGCTAAGGCTGTTGAACACTTCCGTGACTCCATCAACGGTTTTGCCCAACCCCTTAGGATACTGCTCAGTTAGAATTACGGGAATGCCAAATATATCGCACAGGCGCATAGCTTTGTTGGAGTTAGCCACCACCTCATCTGCATTGTAAATGGATGGAAGTAGCTTCTCCTGTATGTCCACAACTACCAGCACGAGGGATTCTTTCCTCATGGCAGCACCTCTTTGAAAGGTTCTTTACGGAACCACCATAACTGGAAGTCTTGTCTTTTCAATTATCCTGTGGGATGCACTACCTATAAGGAGTTCATCAAAGGCATCTTTCCCCGTGGTTCCCACAACTATCATAGAGGCACCTGTGGATTCTGCAAAGTTTACAACCTCCTTAGAGGGAAGTCCCTCCAAAAGGTGTCTGTCCACTTTTATTCCTGCGTTGGTAAGTTCAGATGCAAATTCCTCAAGGATTGGCTCATAGTATCCTTTGGACTCCTTTCTTTTGAGGTTGGCAACGCTGACCAGATCTACCTCCTGGATAACTGGGGCAAGCTCTTTGAGGAGAGCCAGTGCCCTTTTACATGGATTGGAACCATCTGTTGCAAACACAACCTTACAGAAGAGGCATTTCTCAGATTGAATGAATTCGTCTTCAAATTTAGCAAGGATGTAAGGCTTTTTGGCATGGGCAAGTATGTTTAAGGTGGTGGATCCCATGAATATCTTCTTTAAGGGACCTGAGGTGGGCTTGCCCATGGCCACAAGATCCACAGTCTTCTCAGCCTCCAATATCTCATACTCGGGTATCCCTACAACTATCTCGCTTTCTAAAGCTATCTCTTTTGACAGTTCATCTGTCCACTCTTTCAGAATTTCACTCGCCTCATGCCTAAGCCTTTCCTCAAGCTCCCTTAGGTAGCCTGCATAGTCAAAAGATACCTTCTCTTTCTCTATTACGTGCAGAATCTTTACCTTACTGAGACCTACCTTTTTGAGAACCAATAGTTTCTTCAAAAATTGTATAGCACCTGGTCTAAATTTGGTAGGAAAAAGCAGCTTTTCAACCGGCATCTCTTTCCTCCTTCAGCTCATTGATTACTTCTTCAAGCGCACCGAGCGCTTCATGGTTGGGTACCTTCTTTACAACATTACCCTTTTTGAAAATCAAAGAAAAGTCCTTACCACCGGCTATACCACAGTCAGCTTCCTTAGCCTCACCCGGACCGTTCACCTCACACCCCATCACCGCAATCTTTATAGGGATATGCAGATTACCAAATTTGCGCTCAACTTTTTTGGCAAGTACTTCTACATCTATTTTTCTTCGGGCACATGTGGGACAGGATATTATTTCCACAGTGTCTCTTCTCAATCCCAAGCATCTGAGGATGTAGTTTCCTACCTCCACTTCTCTCACAGGATCTCCCGTTAGTGATACCCTGATGGTGTCTCCTATGCCTGTCATAAGCAAAGCCCCTATCCCTACAGAGGACTTTACCACTCCATATAGTCCTATCCCGGCTTCGGTTATGCCAAGATGAATGGGTGCTTTGCTTTTTTCTGCGAAGATCATATGTGCCTTGTAGTTCACGATCACATTGGACGATTTTATGGATACTTTGAAATTTAAAAAACCCATGTCTTCAAGAAACTTGCTCCAATAGAGGGCACTTTCTGCAAGAGCTTCCGGTGTAGGTTTGCCGTATTTGGTCAGTATCTTTTTCTCCAAGGATCCTGCATTTACCCCTATCCTTACCGCGCATCCGAAATCAGAAGCGGCCCTTACAACTTCTGTAAGCCTCTCCTTTCCCCCTATGTTCCCAGGATTCACCCTTACACATGCGGCACCTGCTTTTATACTCTCAATGGCCAGTTTATGATTGAAATGTATGTCAGCAACAATGGGAATATCAAAACTTGATGTGTAAACAGCAAATGCCTTTAGAGATTCTTCATCTGGAACCGAAACCCTAACAATATCGCATCCTGCATCAACAAGCCTTTTTATCTGCTCGTGTGTCGCCTTGACATCCTTAGTGTCTGTATTGGTCATGGACTGAACGGTTATGGGAGCATCTCCACCTACAAACAGATTTTTTAGCCTTATCTTACGCGATGTTCTGCGGGAGATACTTTCTGACACTGTAAAGCTCCCTAATTATTTCCATATAATCCTTCTTCCTCTCCTCAACCTCGTCCATGTACTCCTCAAGGGTCCTCGTGAATTCCTCAGTAGTGTAGGGCTTGTATCGGCTCAAGTAGTCAAACACCTGTCTTCCCAGTGGGGTTGAAACAAGATACATACCTCTTCTCAACACATAGCCTCTTTCGATTATGGTATTGACAATCTTTGCGTAAGTAGAGGGTCGCCCAAGTCCCCTTTTCTTCATCTCATCCACAAGGGAGCCTTCGGTGAAGTGAGGCTTCATGGGCACGTACTTCAACTCTTTTCTCTCTACTTTTAAATCCCCCTCAAGCTTGTAAGTGGGCACAGGATGAATCAAAGTGAACCCGGGCTCCAGGATGTCGGTTATAACCTCCCTTTCTTCGCAAAATCTTTCTGCTTTGAACTCAAGTATTGCCTTTTTAATCTTGGCTTCCTTCATCTGGGAAGCTATAAACCTATTGAAGATAAGCCTGTAAAGCTGGATGCTTTTCTGATCAAGATCTATTTCTCCAGCGTTTTTCATCACCTGCAACTGATGAGGTGAGATAGCCCTTGTAGGCCTTATACACTCATGGGCTCCTCCTGTCTCCCATACCCTTGGTTTAAAGTTGCCAGGGAAGTGCTCTTCTATATAATCTTTGGCAACAGCCATACCAAAAGAGGATACCCTTGTTGAGTCTGTTCTGTGGTAGGTAATGTATCCTTCTTCAAAGAGCCTTTGGGCCAATTTCATGGTTTCGTCTGCGGACAGCTTCAGTTTGGAAGATGCCTCCTTAAGAAGCTCACTCGTAGAAAAGGGGGGAGGTGGCTTTATTTCCTCTTCAATCTCTTTCAGAACCGAAACAGAAGCAGAATCTATGATGGAGTAGATTCTTTTAGCCTCTTTGGCATCCGCCTCAAAGGTGAAGGGTACCTTTGAGATCCAGATTCTTACCACTCCCTTTTTCCTTTTGGCTTCTTCATCCCTCTCTATCACCCATCCTAAAACTGGAGTCTGAACCCTTCCTGCCGAAAGATTCCTGTTATTGAAATGCATTTGCAGCCTTTGAGAAAGGGTGAAACCCACCCAGCGATCTGCTATCCTTCTAACTATTTGGGCCTTAACTCTGTCCATATCTACGGTCCTTTTTTCCTGAAGAGCCCTTTTGAAGGCTGAAGGAGTTACCTCATGGAACTCTACCCTTTTCACGGAGCTGGAAAATCCAGATACTGCCAAGAACAGATCCCAAGCTATCTTCTCTCCCTCTGCATCAGGATCTGTTGCAATGTAAACCTCGTCTACCTCAAAAGCGAGCCTTCTCAAAGTTTCAAGCAGCTCCAGCTTGTCCTGATCTACTGTTTTGCACTTAGGACACATATTATCGGTAAACTGGTTGCCGCAAGAGCATCTTTTTATGGTGGTGTAAACCGGTATGAACCAGTTCCCCTCGTTCAAAACGCCGAAAAAGCCCGGTGAAGTTGTGAGATCCGCAACGTGTCCCACAGAAGCGGTTACCAGAAGGTGCAGGTTGCCCACAGAAACCTCATAACAAATAAGCTTACCAAGCCACCTTTTCTGTGGTCTGCCGAAAAAGTTGGAAATGGTTCTTGCCTTATTCGGCGATTCCACAATTACGAGGACACTCTTGAACAGCTCCTTCCTCTCTGTGTGCTTAGGATCCCTGCTTTTATCCAGCTCCTCAATTACAGGAATGAGAACATTCAAGCTTTCAAGCCTTTTGAATGTTGTCTCTGCAGGAAGTAGATACCTCACCCTTTTAGACAGGCTGGAAAAGGCCTTTCTGTTATCCACCACAACCACAGAAAGTCCTTTGGTTATTCCGCCGGGGATCAACCTTGAAGTTCTTCCGGACGCCTGGATGTAGCTTGTAGCATCCCCTACCACAATGTACTTTTCCCCTTCTCTTTCCTCTATGTAGAGATCGTCGTTATCCCTTAGAGCCTCTTTAATATCATCCCTCTCAAGAAGCTCTTCAACATATTTGCATACCTCGGAAACCTTAGCCTTGACAGGGGGGTATTTATCTAAAAGCTCTTTTTTCAATGTTGAGTATTTTTTCAGGTAGGAAAGATACTGTATCAATCTTTCATCCTTCAGAGCGTTTGACAACAGTCTTACCAACTGGAAAAGTCTGGGGGGATCCGGCTCAACCTTAAGAGGAAAGGCAAATTTTGGTACACCGGCAAATACGGCTGCTCTCACCCAGTAGGGAAGATCCACTCCCCTAACCAGCGCGTTGTTGGATATGGCTATTCCTACAGCCACCTGAATCCTGCCTTCCTTGAAATCTTCAATGTGTTGGGAAAACTCTTCGTATGACACAGCGCCAATCCCCACTTCTTTTAAAGCACCAACGAGCTCTTCAACTCCCGTTTTTCCCTTCTCCGTAGGGACAAATAGGAAAACGCCTTCCCCTAAAAACTTCGTAATCTCGCAGGCCTTCTTCTTGACATCTTCCCAGTCTTCGGCATCTATGTAAAAATCTTCAACTTCCCTCAAAGAGGAAACTGACCTTTGAATGTCAAAACCAAGAATGTTTCGGAACAGGTTCACCCGCTTTGTTTTGGGCTTTAAAGTAGCAGAGGAAACCACCAATACGCCTTTTATCTTCTGTTTTAAGGCCTCCCTTCTTACTGGATCAAGATCGTTTGATAGAGCAACCTCAATTTCCTCTTCGGTGAATCCCATAAGTTTGAAAAGATTGTCCACATTTTTAGGATTTTTCAGGACCGAATCCACATCATCCACGAAGATAAACTTAAAATCCTTGTCCAAAAGAATATCCACGTTTCTCTGTAAAAAGGCTTGGGTACTTACCAGAATGTCAAATTCCCCAGCCTCTATAAGATTCTTTTCCTTCTTCTTACCTGTGTAGGCCACAACTCTTTTATTTTCGGCAAACTGCAAGAGTCTATTCTTCACCTGTTCCACAAGAAGCTTTGTGGGAAGGATGATGTAGCTTTTTCCGTCAATGTATGAGGCCATGACAACACCAAAGGTAGTCTTTCCAATGCCGGTGGGAGCTTGAATGGCAAAGGATCTGCCTATAAACACCCTCTTTGCCCATGTGAGCTGTAGAGACCAAGGCTTTTCCCCTACCCTTTTTCTGAAAAAACTCTCAAAGTTCTCAAGCATCCTCTTGGCTTTGCAAACATCCGAGAGGAATTTCAAGGTTCCTCTATCTTTTAAGGCTTGGCAAACATTTGCGCCCTCTGGAAGGCAGTTCTTACAAGGAAGTCCTTTTGACAGCCTTACGTCCTCTTCCATACCTCTGCAGTTGGGACACAGATTATCAAACAGCGCAATAGCCGTTGAATCCGTCAAGG
>WGAU01000119.1 GCA_015494645.1 Aquificota bacterium | reverse complement strand
GGCGAAATAATAGCCGAGGGGACCCCAGAGGAGGTAGCTTCAGTCCCCAAGGTTAGGAGTGTGTATTTGGGTAGAGACTTTGAGCTATGAGACAGAAGCTTGAGCTAACCATACAGCCGAAGCTCATACTGACCCCCGAGATGCAGGTATCTTTGGAGGTTCTGTCTGCTCCTTTGATGGAGCTTAGGGAGATGGTGGACAGAGAGCTTTTAGAAAACCCGTTTCTGGAGGAGCTCCCTCCTCCTACCGACGCCTATTATCCCGAAGAGGATGAACAGCCGTGGTGGGAACGTTTGCCTTCAAAGGAACCGTCTTTGAGCGATGACTTGGTTCAGCAGGTGGCTGTTCTGCCTGTTTTTTCCGAAAAAGAAAGGAAAATTTTGATAGGTATAGCTAAGAACATAAATTCCGAGGGCTTTCTGACGTTAGAGCCTCAGCATTTAGCTCATGAAATGGGCGTATCCTTGGAATATTTGGAAAAGCTCAGAAAAAAGTTTATGGAGCTTGTGGATCCTCCAGGTTGTGGAGCGCTCAATGCCGAAGAGTACCTCAGGTTTCAACTTGAACAGATTGGGGTTGAGCCAGAGGAAAATATGGAGGCTCAGGTTAGGCAGCTTGTGGATAGGGGTTATGTTTTTAAACCCTATCCAGCCTGGGGCAGAGGTGAGGCTGAAATAGGCTATGTGGAGCCTGATGCTTTCGTTGTAAAGGTAGGAGCTACCTATCAGGTATATCTAAATGAGAGGTACACTCCGCGACTTGTGCTCAACGAGAACTATAGAAGCCTTCTCTATCAAAAGGATTTGGACAGTGACACTTTGGAGTTCCTTAAGGCGAAGATGAAAAGATCCGTGGCTTTAATGAAGGCCATTGAACAACGCAACAAAACCCTTAGAAGGACCGTTGAGGCCATAGTTGAGTTTGAGAAAGAATTTCTGGACAAAGGGCCGGCGTACCTTAAGCCCTTGACCTTGAGGGAGGTCTCTGAAAAAATAGATTTACACGTGTCTACGGTTAGCAGGGTGGTAAATGCAAAATATGTTCATACTCCTTACGGTACTTTCCCGCTTAAGTTCTTCTTTGAGGACAAGGGCTTTCAGATCAAGAGAAGAATCAAGGAGATCATAGATTCCGAGGACAAGACCAAGCCGCTGAGCGACAGTGCCATTGCCCGGTTGCTTAAGGAGGAAGGCTTTGATATTGCACGCCGTACAGTGGCGAAGTATAGAGAGGAACTCGGCATACCATCTTCTTCAAAAAGGAGGGTAAGGAATGCAGGTAATAATAACCGGAAAAAACGTTGATCTTACCGATGCCCTTAAGAGTTACGTGGAGAAGAAGGTGAGGAGGCTTGAAAAGTATCTGGAAGAGCCCATCACTGTTCAGGTGGTGCTTTCTTCGGAAAAGTTTAGGAGAATAGCAGATGTGACAATATCTTCTAAGGAAGGGACTTTTCATGGTTCTGAGGAGTCCCACGATATGTATACATCCATAGATAAAGTGGTTGACACCATGGAAATCACTCTGAGGAGAAGGAAGGAAAAGATAAAAGAGACGAGGCACAGAGGGGTTAGACCCGGTTCAGGTCAGGAGTTTGTAGAACGGCCTGAACCGGTTTCCAACGAGCCTGAGGTGATAGAGGAAAGGGTGGAAGCCAAGCCCATGAGCGTTGAGGAAGCGGTCTTGCAGTTAGACACCTTGGGCAAGCAGTTCCTTGCCTTTATAAACGCAAGAACAGGCAGAATGAACGTGATATACAGGAGGAAGGACGGTAATTACGGACTTATAGTGCCGGAATAATGGGATGAGGTTTACCGATTATCTCACCAAAGAAGGTATAATAACGGATCTAATATCCAAGGATAAGCCGGAGGTTTTGAAAGAGATTGTCTCTATCCTTAAGGAAAGGAGAGTAATTGACGACGAGGAGCCTTACTATACGGCCCTTATGGAGAGGGAGCGGCTTTGCAGCACGGGAATAGGCAGAGGAATGGCCATTCCCCACGCCAAGCTTAAGGGCATGAAAAATATACTTCTTGCCTTTGCTCGTTCAAAGGACGGTGTGGATTTTGAATCCCTTGATAAGAATCTTGTTCATTTCATCTTTGTTATATTTACTCCTGAGGATGTTCCAGAAGAGTACTTAGTCCTTCTTGCCCGTATATCAAAGTTAGCCAAGGATGAAGATTTCAGAAGGGCGGTTATGGAAGCCTCCACGGAAGAGGAAATCCTTAAGGTCTTTGAGCAGAAGGACAGGGAATTTGAGAAAAAGCCTGCTGGTTAAAGAGATATACGATGGACTCAGGACCCGGCTGAATTTTGAGCTTGTGGCTGGTTCTTCAGGCTTCTACAAGCGCATAGAAAGCTATAGGATACAGAAGCCCGGTTTGGCCCTTGCAGGCTTCCTTGAACATGTGCATACCGAAAGGGTCCAGGTCTTCGGGGAAACGGAAATATCTTATCTTTTTAGCATCGGTGATGAGGGAGAAAGGAGGGTTAATGACTTCTTTTCCTTAGGGGTTGCCTGCGTTTTGGTAACAAAGGGGTTGGATTTTCCCAATTATATAGCACAGCTTGCAGAAAAGCATTCAACAGTTATTCTGAGATCTCCTGTGGTTAGTTCAGAATGTATAGAGGTGGTCTCTGACTATCTTGAAGACCGCCTTGCCCCTGAAGCGAGCCTACACGGGGTGCTTTTAGATGTTTTCGGGGTTGGTGTGCTTATCGTTGGTGAAAGCGGGATTGGGAAAAGCGAGTGTGCTATGGATCTTGTTTACAGGGGACACAGGCTTGTGGCCGATGACATGGTCATAGTCAAGAGAAAAAGGGATGTTCTATGGGGCACATCCCCTGTTAGGATACAGCATCTGATGGAGGTGAGGGGACTTGGAATAGTGGATGTGAGGGAGCTTTTTGGCGTTTCTTCCATCAGGGACAGAAAGAGGGTGGATTTGGTGGTAGAGCTTGCCAGAGCGGATGGGGCCAAGGAGGCGGATAGGATAAACTTTGCCGATGCCTATTACGATATATTGGGGGTGAGGGTGCCCTATGTGGTAATTCCAGTAACTCCAGGAAGGAACATAACCCTTTTGGTTGAGATAGCTGCCAAGTTGTTTCTGCTTAAAAAATCGGGTTACAGGGGAGTTTTTGCCGAGAAGCTTCTTTTAGAGGATGAAGTAGATGGCAGAGGGGTTGAGTGATTTTGTTATAGTTTCTGGTCTTTCAGGGGCAGGTAGAACCACAGCTATTAAGGCCCTTGAAGACATAGGCTTCTACGCGGTTGACAACCTCCCAGTGGCTTTGCTGGAGTCCTTTTACAGGTACTGCCTTGATAGCTCTATGGGTCGTGTTGCCGTAGGGATACATACCAAAACGAAGGAAGATGTTGGCGTATTTGAAGAAGCCTTTAAAAAAATAACTCGGGACAACGGGGTGTTTCTGCTCTTTCTAGAGGCAGAAAAAGGAATACTTCTCAAAAGGTTCAGAGAGACCAGGAGATTCCATCCTCTGAGAGGTAAAAGCATTGTTGAAGCTATAATTCGGGAGAAGGAGTTGCTTGCTCCTGTTAAGGAGCTTGCCCATAAGGTGGTGGATACCACGGATATGAACAGTTATGCCCTCAGAAGGTGCATATTTGATCTTTTTAGGGGGCTTGTTGATGGCAGGTTCAGGGTCTCCTTAACTACCTTTGGCTTCAAGAAGGGGATGCCCTCCTATGTGGATATGCTGTTTGATGTTAGGGGACTTCCCAATCCCTACTACGAGGAGGATTTGAGAGATCTTGATGGTAGAGATGAGAAGGTGTTCTCCTATGTTTTTTCCACTGCTGAGGCGGAAAAATTCTTTTCTTCTCTTCTGGCCTTTGTTGTGGAGGCTTTGGAGAGCTTGAAGGGGGATGGCAGGCTGAGCATAAATATAGGTGTGGGGTGTACAGGAGGAAGGCACCGCTCTGTTGCAGTTGCCGAGAGGTTGGGTGATGCTTTGAGAAGAAAAGGGTATAGAGTATCCCTTTTTCACAGGGAGCTTGGGGAATACAAGGACCTGTTGCCATGAAGAGAGAAAAGGTCGTGGTTTCAAATAGATACGGGATACATGCCCGGGTGGCGGCTACCATTGTTAAGGAAGCCAGCAAGTACAAGTCTGACATATATATTGAAAAGGTTGATGATGGTATGCGTGCCAATTGCAAGAGTATCTTAGGACTTCTTGCTCTTGGAGCTTCAAAGGGCACAATTTTGAATCTGGAGGTGGATGGGGAGGATGAAACGGATGCTTTTGAGGCAATGAAACAACTCTTTGAATCAGGGATAGAGGAAAATGAGTAAGACCTTCAAGGGAAAACCCCTTTCACCTGGAATAGCCAAGGGCAGGTTGGTATTTGCCTTCCACGTTAGGTCTGAAGGGGAACTACCGTCTGAAGTGGGATTTGTGGATGAGGTGCGCCGCTTCTTCAAAGCGCTTGGTGCAGCCAGAAAAGATCTGGAACTGATGAAGGCGCGCATATCAAAAAGTAGGATGCAGAAAGAGGTCTTTGACGTTATAGATGTCTATCTTATGTTCATTGAAGATCCTACTTTTGCGGACTTTGTGGTGGAACAGATAAGGGCAGGGAAGCCTGCTTATGTTGCCATTAAGGAGTATTTCAACGATTATGCCGACAGGCTTTCTTCAGCCGGGGATCCCTATCTAAGGGAGAGAGCCAAGGATATAAAATATGTGAAGAGGTTCCTGCTTAACAAGCTATTCCAAACGGAGATAGATTGGGAGGAGGTTTCGGGAAGAGGTGAGATCCTTGTCGCTCCCTTCGTATCTCCCGTGGACATAGTCAATGTGGTGGAAAAGGGAATAAAGGGTATCGTGGTGGAGAAAGGAAGCGAGACCTCCCATACCAGCATAGTGGCCCGCTCTTTGGGTGTTCCCATGGTGAAGCTTGAGGATGCCACGGAAAAGCTCAGAGAAGGAGAGGTAGTTCTGATTGATGGAAGCGAGGGGAAGGTTATTGTTGAGCCAGCGGAGGGGTATCAGGAAAGACCTGTTATTTTTAAGGAGATTCCTGAGAAAGAAGAGCTTCCAGTGGAGATTTACGCAAACATAGACTTTCCTGAAGAGGCCAAGATCCTTAAGGAGCTTGGGGCTAAGGGTATAGGCATATTTCGCACGGAATATATGTTTTTGGTCAGAAGGGACTGGCCCTCCGAGCAGGAACAGGAAAGGTACATAAGGAAGCTCCTCAAGCACACAGGGGATCTGTTGGTTAACATAAGGATAGCCGATCTTGGAGGGGATAAGGTTCCTGTGTATGCTGAGGGAATCAGGGAGCTTTTGGATTACAGAGGAATAAGGTTTTTTATGCTCAAAGAGGATCTTTTTAGAATACACATCAGGGCTGTAATCAAGGCCTTTGCCGGAAGGACTTTGAGGCTTCTAATCCCCATGGTTTCTGATGCCTATGAGGTCAGGTGGGTTAAGAAGGTGGTTGAAGAGGAGATAAAGTCTCTGGATCATCCTCCTGATGAGGTTGTGTACGGAGCCATGATAGAGACTCCTGCAGGTGTTTTGGAGATTAGAAAGATAAATCAGGAAGTGGACTTTGTTAGTATTGGGAGTAACGATCTTACAAGTTTTATGTTCGGTATAGACAGAGAGTGTCGCCTCCCGGAGTATCTTGATCCTCCCAACAACATGGCCATTGTGGAGAGCGTTAAGAGAATAATTAGAGTCTGCGGTGCTGAGAGGGTTACCCTGTGCGGTGAAGTGGCAAGAAGTACAAAGTACCTTCCCTATCTTCTTTCTTCAGGCCTTAAGAAGCTCAGTGTGAATCCTGCCTTTATACCTGAGCTTAGATCCTGGCTTTCCGAACACTTGAATTGAATCACTTTTCGTGCTTGTGGGTATATCTGATCACCCTTACCTTTTCAAGGGTGACCAGACCGCTTGGGATGATATCGTCGAGGTCGGGCAGTATAGATTCAATCTGCTCTTTGGAGTCTATAACCTCTATAACAATGGGAAGGTCCCTTGATAGTCTCAGAATGTTTTCTGTATGGTAAACGCTGTGAGGTCCAAAGCCGGCTATTCCCCTGAGAACTGTAGCTCCGGCAAATCCTTTCTCCTTGAGTTTGTCCAATATAACCTTGTAGAGGGGCTTGAACCCCACTTTATCACCTTCACCTACAAATATTCGCAGTAGATACTGTTCCCCCTCTATGCGCCTCATCAGAGAATAAACCTTCTTGAAATGTAAAAGCCCAGAAACGCAACTACCAAGCAGATTATAACATTTCCCAATACATTAAGTCCAGCTAAAATGAAAGAACCTTCTTCAAAAAGCTTAACTGTTTCGTAGCTGAAGGAGGAAAAGGTGGTAAATCCACCAAAGAAACCGGTAGCTATACCAAGCCTTACGGAAGGATCCAAAGGCAGCTTGTAAAGGGCAAGTTCCATAAAAAGGGCAAGTCCAAAGGAGCCGAGAATGTTAGCAACGAGGGTTCCGTATGGGAAGGCATATCCCAAGATTCTATGGCTCAGTCCACCGACTAAATATCTGCACAAGCATCCCAATCCGCCAAAGGCAAATATGAGGGCCTTTTCAAGCATAAGGCACTATTACTACTGAACAGCTATTCTTGCAAGTTCCTTGCTGCTAATCTTTTTAGTTTTGAAACAGTTTCCTTCTGAAAAACAATGCCACATTTACCAAGCTTATCATGACAGGCACTTCAATAAAAGGTACGATAACTGTTGTGAAAGCTTCTACAGAGTTTACGGCTATAGCCAGCTCAAAATTGTGGTCAAGTATCTGATTTTCTGTAAAAAGGGTGACCATATCAGGGAGCTGGAAGTAAATTATATAAAACACATATCCTTTCTCCCAGCAATGGGTAGAGGAAATGGTAAGGATCATTCAGGACACTGCAGAAAGCCAGGGCATAAGGCCTGCTCT
>WGAU01000118.1 GCA_015494645.1 Aquificota bacterium | reverse complement strand
GAGTAAAGGGATCGTTCTTGAGGACAGGCCTGATGGGACCACGGTATGGAGGCTTCAAGGCTGATAACCCTCACCACAGACTTTGGTGCGGGAAGTTGCTTTGTGGGCATAATGAAGGGGGTAATCAAGTCCTTAGCCCCTGAAGTTTCCGTTGTGGATCTCACCCACACCATCTCCTTCGGCAATGTAAGGGAAGCAGCTTTTGTTCTTTCTAAAAGTTACCGCTTTTTTCCTGAGAATAGCGTCCATGTGGTGGTGGTTGATCCCGGAGTTGGCACTGAAAGAAGAATAATCTGCATGCAAAGGAGAAGGACCCTCTTTGTTGCTCCCGACAACGGGGTGCTTTCCTATGTTTACGAGGCGGATGCTAAGCTTTTTTGCGTGGATGAGGAGACCTACTTCCTCAAACCTATAAGCAGAACCTTCCACGGTAGAGACATCTTTGCTCCTGTTGCAGCTTTAATAGCCAAGGGAGTTCCTCTGCTTTCTTTGTGTTCTCCTGTGGATAAGATCCATCTCATTCCAAAACCGCAGGTGGTGATAGAAGAAGATTTTATCATAGGAGAGGTCATAACCTGCGATAGCTTTGGCAATCTCATTACGAGCGTTGAGGAAAACCATCTTAAAGATCTTGACATTGAGGAGATAACTTTTGCAGGCAAAAGGGTGTATGGCCCTGTTGAAAACTTTGAGGAAGGTAGGGATAAGGAGCTTGCTGCAGTTATAGACAGCTTTGGTCATTTGGAGATTTTTCACTACTTAGGAAGTGCTGCTTCTCTGGTTCCTCGCTGGCAAAGATCCAAGGTGCGTATTAGGATTAGGAGGTATGGCATAAGTGGTGGCCCATCTAAAGGCTCTCATTGAAAATGCCGCTCTTTTAATCTCTCTGGCCCTTGTGTTTGACTTTGCCGCTCCCAAGCTCAGAAAGGGCAGTCTTACCTGGCAGGTGGCGGTGGGTGTTGTTGTAGGGATTATTGACGTCGCCCTTATGGCAACCCCGTGGCGGTTGGTACCGGGAGTTTTGTTTGACGCTCGGACTGTGCTTATGAGCATATCGGGACTTTTCTTTGGAGAGATACCTACGGGAATAGGTGCTGTTATAGCTTCTTTATATAGATTTTCCACAGGGGGAGAGGGTGCTTTTGCCGGTGTGCTTTCCATATGTCTGTCAGGGTTTATTGGAGTGCTGTGGAGGCGCATGATACTTCAGAAAAAAGGCGACGTTACTCTATTTGAAATATTAGTTATGGGATTTGTTGTTCACTTGTCTATAGTGTTGGTTACTTTCCTTTTCCGGGAAAGTATATCGGAGCATCTCGCTGTGCATTTGAGCTTGCCTATGATTGTTGTACATCCTACGGTTACCTTGCTTGTGGGTGCTCTCATCAGAAAACAGTATTTGCTGTTGGAAAGCGAGGAGAATCTCAAGCAGGCCTACGAAAGGTTGAGACTTTTACATGAAATAGACAGAGCCATTTTGGAAGCTGAATCTTTGCAGGACATAGCTCATGATGTACTCACGAGTATAGGGGGGCTTGTCTCTTCTTGCCATAGGGCCAGCGTGGTTATGATAGACAGTGAAGGTGATGGATACGTATTGGCTGTTTGTTCGGAAACTGAAACGAGCGTCAAGCCGGGCATGAAGGTTTCCCTGAAAAACACCCCAATGATTAAAAGGCTTTCTTCTGGAGACCCTTGGTACGTAAAGGACTTAAAGAAAGAACACATCAAGGACTTCTACATACATTCAATACTTCTTGAGGAAGGGGTGAGGTCTCTCCTCAGCGTTCCTCTTATATATCAGGGAAATCTCATAGGCATACTCAACCTCAGTTCCAGACTTGCCAATGCGTTTTCTGACAGTGACTTAGAGATTGCAAAGGAGGTGGCAGATCATCTTTCATTGGTGCTTCAAAACACAAACATGAAGGAGCAACTTAGAAAGTATTCCAGAGAACTGGAAAAAAGACTTAAAGAACTGCGTTTTCTCTACTACTTTGATGTGCTAACCAAGCTACCAAAAAGAGAGAAACTCCTCGCAGATCTTGAAAGTAAAAGACTGCCGACTCTTTTGCTTTTGGATGTATATATATTCAAGAATATAAATCGCCTCTTAGGAAGAGAGGCTGGAGATTATGTGCTCGTAGACCTGGGAAATAAGCTCAGAAGCACTTTCCAAGATGCCTTTGTTTACAGAACAGGTGCAGATGAATTTGCCGTTTTGTGGGATGCTTCAAGCAAAAGCGTAGAGAGTATTCTGGAAATGGTAAAAGAGCAGATTGAGCGTCTTGAAAATTCTCCCTTCTACTGGAAAGGAGAAGAGTTCTTTTTAACCTTTTTTTGCTCTTTAACCTATGGTGAGGGAGATGGAGAGAGTATACTTTCCTTCGGTTATGATTTGCTTAAAGAGGCTCAAGAGAAGCGCCAGAAACTGCTTGTTGAGCCATACAGCAGGGAAGGGGAAGAAAACAGACTCACCCTTGTTAAAAAGATCAGACGTGCAATAAATGATGGTAGAATTGTTCCTTTCTATCAGCCCATATTAAATGTCAAGACCGGCAATATAGAGAAATTTGAAGCACTTGCTCGTATGATAGATGAAGATGGTACTGTTATTTCTCCTTACTACTTCCTCAGAATCTCTCAAGATATAGGAATATATCCTGAAATAACGAAGCTAATCGTGCTAAAGGTTTTGGAAGACTTTAAAGATCTTCCCTACAGCGTTTCCATAAACCTTTCCTTTCATGATCTTGAAGATAAAGAGACGGCCGGCTTTTTAGTGACAACCTTGGAAAAGCTTAAGAGCGGTGGGAAATTTGACCCTGAACGCTTGGTTATAGAGGTGGTGGAAAGCGAAGAAATAACAAGCTATGAAGTTGCCTTAAACATGCTTAGAAAGTTTAAACAGATGGGATGCAAAATAGCCCTTGACGACTTTGGCTCTGGATATTCAAACCTTTCAAACATCATAAAGCTCAATGTGGACTACATAAAAATAGATGGATCTCTGATAAAAGAGCTGTTGAATGGTGAAGAAAGCAGAAGATTGGTCAAGGCTATCGTTGAGTTTGCCCAGGAAGTAGAGATAAAAACCGTTGCAGAGTTTGTAGAAAGCGAAGCTGTCCTTCAAATGATAACCGAAATGGGCATTGACTATGCCCAAGGTTACTACATAGGCAAACCCAATCCTATAGAGAAGATTCTGGGAACATAAATTATTCAAAAAGTAAAAATGGCTCCCGGGGAGGGAATCGAACCCCCGACCAGGCGGTTAACAGCCGCCCGCTCTGCCTCGCTGAGCTACCCGGGAACCGGCGTGCTCATATATAGGCAAGCCATCTTTGGTTGTCAAGTCCCAACTTTTTTGTTTTTAAGTCACTGGGATGGGGAGTTGCTTTAACATCTTTTGTGGAGGTGAGGCATGGGGTTTCCCATTCATAGACCGAGAAGGTTGAGGGTCAATGAAAATATAAGAAGGATGGTGAGGGAGACAAAGCTAAGCGTTGATGATTTGGTTCAGCCTTTTTTCGTAATTTACGGTGAAAAGGTGAAGAACCCTGTGAATTCTATGCCCGGTGTGTACCAGCTTTCCATAGATTATCTTGTTGATGAGGTCAGAAGGGCAAAGGATCTTGGTATTCCCGCTGTGATTCTTTTTGGAATTCCCGAAAAGAAGGATCCTATAGCTTCGGAAGCTTACGCTGAGAATGGTATAATCCAGAGGGCGGTTAGGGCAATAAAAGAAAAAGTAGGCGATATTTTGGTGATAACGGATGTGTGTCTTTGTGAGTACACCAGCCATGGGCATTGTGGGGTGGTCAAGAAGAACGAGGTGCTGAACGATCCTACCCTTGAGCTTTTAGCAAAGACTGCTGTTTCCCATGCTAAAGCCGGTGCGGATATTGTGGCACCTTCTGACATGATGGATGGAAGGGTGGCAGCCATAAGAGAGGCCCTTGATGCGGAAGGTTTTAAAAATATCGCTATAATGTCTTATGCTGTTAAGTATGCTTCTTCTTTCTATGGACCTTTCAGGGATGCGGCGGATTCTGCTCCAAAGTTTGGAGATAGACGTTCTTATCAGATGGACCCTGCCAATGCTAAGGAGGCTATTAAAGAGGCGTCATTAGATGTTGAAGAAGGAGCAGATATAATAATGGTAAAACCGGCACTTCCCTACCTGGATGTAGTAAGGATGGTTAAAGATACGTTTCCTGAGGTGCCTTTGGCTGCCTATAACGTAAGTGGTGAGTACTCCATGATTAAAGCGGCGGCACAGCTCGGTTGGATAGATTACGACAGGGTGGTGATGGAAACGTTGGTAAGTATAAAGAGAGCAGGAGCGGATATTATTCTGACCTATTTCGCTATGGAGGTTGCAGAAAAGTTACAAAGCTAATATAAATTCGCCGAAATCAAAAGAGTTGGAGGGGTAAAAATGGGATTGAACTTAGTACAAAAGATTTTGAAAGAGCATTTAGTTGAGGGAGAGCTTGTTCCGGGGAAAGAGATTGCTATCAGGATTGATCAAACGCTTTATCAGGATGCTACGGGAACCATGGCTGCCCTTGAGTTTGAGATGATGGGCGTGCCAAGAGTTCAGACGGAGCGTTCTGTGATCTACATTGACCATAAGACTATACAAATGGGCTTTGAGGACAAGGATGATCATGAGTACTTGAGAACCTTTGCTGCTAAATATGGATGTTATTACTCCAAGCCCGGAAACGGTATATGTCATCAGGTGCATCTTGAACGTTTTGGAAAGCCTGGAAAGACTCTGTTAGGTTCTGACTCCCACACCCCAACAGGTGGCGGAATTGGTATGATAGCTATAGGAGCGGGTGGTTTGGATGTTTCCGCTGCTATGGCTGGTCGTCCTTTCTATATGACTTGCCCAAAGGTTATTGGGGTGAAGCTGACCGGTAGGTTGAAACCTTGGGTTTCTGCAAAGGATGTTATTCTTAAGATGCTTGAGATTTTGACTACCAAAGGCAATGTAGGATGGGCCGTTGAGTACTTCGGTCCTGGGGTAAAGACATTGACCGTTCCCGAAAGGGCTACCATAACCAATATGGGTGCTGAGCTTGGGGTGACCTTTTCCATCTTTCCATCTGATGAGATTACAAGAGAGTTCTTGAAAGCTCAAGGAAGGGAGGAGAACTGGATTCCTCTTGAGGCTGACCCCGATGCCGAGTACGAGAAAGTTATAGAGATAGATCTTTCTGAGCTTGAGCCTTTGGTTGCATGTCCCCACAGTCCCGATAATGTGGTGCCTGTGAAGGAGCTTACAGGCAAGGTCGTAAATCAAGTTTGTGTGGGAAGCTGTACCAACTCTTCCTACAGGGATCTTGCCACTTTTGCTAAGATCCTCAAGGCGTCTGGGAAGCACTGTCCTTCTCACCTTGATGTAGTGGTTGCCCCTGGCTCCAAGCAGGTGCTGAGGATGATAGATCAAGAGGGACTCCTTGATGCCATGTATGAGTTTGGTATCAGGCTTCAGGAGTTGGCATGTGGCTTCTGCATAGGCATGGGCCAGGCTCCCCAGAACAACGCCGTATCTGTGAGAACCAACAACAGGAACTTCTACGGAAGGTCAGGAACCCTTACCGCTGGAGTGTATCTGGTAAGCCCGGAGACCGCCGCTGCTTGTGCCATTGAGGGAGCCTTCCTTGATCCGAGGGAGCTTGAGACCAAGTACGGTATACAGTATCCCGATGTGAAGATGCCGGAAAAGTTCCTGATCGACGATTCCATGATTGTTCCTCCTGCAGAGGAGCCTGAGAAGATTGAGATATACCGGGGACCCAACATTGTTCCACCTCCTCCCAACGAGCCACTGCCTCAGGACATTGACGGTGAAGTCACAATAAAAGTTGGGGATAAGATAACAACTGATCACATAATGCCTGCTGGTCAGAGGCTTAAGTACAGGTCCAACGTGCCCAAGTACGCTGAGTTTGTTTTTGAAAGTGTTGATCCCACCTTTTCCAAGAGAGCCCTTGCTAATAAGGAAAAGGGTATCCACAACATCATTGTTGGAAGGGAATCCTACGGACAAGGATCTTCAAGGGAGCATGCGGCCCTTTGTCCCATGTATCTTGGTGTAAAGGCTGTGATTGCATGTTCCATTGAGCGTATTCATAGGGCCAACCTTATCAACTTTGGTATTGTTCCCATGTACTTTGTTAATCCTGAGGACTATAACAAAATCAAACAGGGTGATAGAGTTAAGATTCCTGGCATAAGAAAGGGTCTTATTGAAGGTAAAGATACCTTTGAGATGATAGTTCTTGCTAAGGTGCAGGAGACTCCAGAGGGCGAGGCGAAGTTTGAAGATACTGGAATAAGAATACCTCTCAGGGTTGATCTCACCGATAGGGAGAGGAAGGT
>WGAU01000117.1 GCA_015494645.1 Aquificota bacterium | reverse complement strand
TTTGCTGTATTGGTGAGGGCATCAATGAGATGGCGTAGGGTGAGGTTTACTGAAAGGGATTTGGAGCATTTGGACAGGCTAAGGAAAGAGCTTGGTTTAGAGGTAAGAGATGAAGAGGTTGTTGGAGTCTGATGATGTGGTCACTCTTTTTACAGGAAATCGGGTACTTGACCGGTGGTTCACCAACACAAACTGCTAACAGATTGCTAACAGATCGGGCACGATTTTCCCCATTTTTCCTCATTTTTCCGGGTTGACATGCTGCTAACAAGGACATATAAAACCAGCAGAAAAGCCACTTAAGGGTATCTGCCGGAGTGGCGGAACTGGGAGACGCGGGGGACTCAAAATCCCCTGGGCTTCACGCCCGTGCGGGTTCGACTCCCGCCTCCGGCATTAGAATCATTCAATCAATTCCAGGGTGAAGTTAGCGAAGTCGTAGTACAATCCTACAATTTTCAATGTCCCCTCTGAAACAGCCTTTTCCACACAAGGATACTTGAGGAGATTTTCTATAGAAAGCTTCACATTAAGCTTTTCTGCGCTTTTGGTGCAGCAGATACCACCAATTTGCCTCGCCCTGGATTCCAACCACTTGAACAAACCACCAGTCTCTAAGGTCCCCTCTACCATCGCCTTAACACCACCGCACTGGGAATGGCCTAATACTGCAAGTTCTTGAACCTTAAGGTGTTCCACAGCATACTCAACAGCCGCATCTACCGAAGGAAAGATTCCGTAAGGAGGCACAACATTAGCTACATTACGAAGAACAAATATTTCACCAGGATCAGCCTTGAATATAAGTTCCGGCACTATTCTTGAATCACAACAGGATATGACCATAGCCCAAGGCTTCTGCCCTTTTTCAAGCTCTCTGAAAAGCTCTTGATAAGCTTCTTTCTCTCTTTTAAAAAGCTCAAATCTCTCCACAAGTTTCATCTACTTCCCTCCTTCAATATTACAAGCCCCCTTGAAGTGGCGATGTAAAACTCACCTTTCCTTTCAGCCATATCCCACACTCTGTAACCATCAAGAACAGTCTCAAAGGCTTTACCTGCAAAACGAGCAAGCCCCCCTCTGGTCCCCACCCAGATATTGCCCTTTTTGTCCTCATAGATAACATTCACATCGTTATGGGGAAGTCCATCACTTTTATGGAAAAAGTGAAAGTCCTTCCCATCGTACATAACCACACCACCTTTGGTTATGTACCCGCTTCTCGTCCCAAACCAAAGCCTACCTGTGGAATCAACAAACACACAAGAAACATTGTCGTTATCCAAAGGTGCATTGCTTTTAGTCATATTCCTCCACTCTCTGCCGTTGAACCACCCCACCCCCTTGTCCGTGGCGAACCACAGGTTGCCTTCAGAATCCCTAAAAATATCCCACACAGAATCGCCAGGAAGCCCCAAAGCGGTGTTTGCTTTGTTATATACTTTCCAGTTATTTCCATCGTAAACTACTACTCCTTTGTCCGTGGCAAACCAAAGCCTACCTCTCGCATCCTCCACAATATCCCAAACAAAGTTGCTGGGCAGGCCAGAGTTCTGGGTTCTAAACAAACGCCAGCTTTTGCCATCGTAAAGGGTCACCCCTCCTCCACCTATAAAGGAGCTTCTTGTGGCGAACCAGAACCTTCCTTTAGAATCCTGAAAGACCTTTACCACAGAGTCCTTGAAAAGTTTCTTGTCAGTATTTTTAGAATTGTAAACCTTCCATTCTGAACCATCAAACACATACACTCCCTTGCCAGTGCCCAGCCATAACCTTCCTTTTACGTCAAACAAAATGTCCCAAACCGCAGCAGAAGGAAGGGGTGAGTTTTCCGAGTTGAGGAGCTTTACAGTGTACCCATAGGAAACACTCCATAAAAAAAGGGAGGCCACCAAGAGCCTCCCTATCCACTTGCCAATCATTCTTCGTTTATTCCTCCTTAGGCGGTCTCGTAAGTATCGCCATTATTATAGCCAGAAGTCCAAGGCCAATTGCAACCTTAAAGGCAGCCTTATATGCCACAAGACGGGCCTTTTCCGGATCCATTCCCTTGGCTATGAGCTTTTTGGGTATATTTTTGAGCATCCTTGCCTTTATAAATCTGGGCCCTACAAAACCAGCAAATCCCCACGAGGTGAATACGCCAGCGTATATGTTACCTAAGTTCTTTGTTCCAAAGTAATCCGCTGTAAAGGCAGGAAAGATTGAGAAGTTGGCTCCGTAAGAGGCTCCAAAAATCATCAAGGCCAAGGCGTATCCCAAGGTGGTTCCAGCAAAGTTGGTAAATGCCATCACTACACACATAAGGGTGGTAATTCCGGAAACCAAAAGCAAAGCTCCCCTTCTTCCTATGGCATCTGAAAGCCACCCAGCGGCTATTCTACCAAGTCCGTTAAATATAGAAAGGAATCCGATGAGAAACGCCGCCGTCTCCTGAGATATACCAAGGCTCTTTGCCAAAGGAGCGATAAGGGAAATTACCATCAGACCAACACCAGCATTACCCAAGAATGCCAACCACAAGCTCCAGAAGGAAAAGGTCTTGATGGCTTCGGAAAGGGTCCAATCCTTTGTAGTGGCAACTGTCTTGGTCTCACTGGGTGCAGGGGGTTCCCATCCTTCAGGCTTCCAGCCGGGTGGAGGATCCTTGAGGAACTGAGCAAAGAACACAACCAGGATCATGAATATTACACCCAAAATCTTGAAAGCCGTCATAACTCCAACTTTGACTATCAGCTTGCGGGCAAGGGGGGTGAATACAAAGGCACCGAAGCCAAAACCGGAAACGGCTATACCTGTGGCAAGACCTCTTTTGTCGGGAAACCACTTAACGGTTGCAGCAATGGGTGTAACATAACCACAGGCAACTCCCGCTCCAGCGATCACTCCAAAGGTGAAGATCAGCATAGGAAGACTGGTGGCAAAACCACTTAAGATGTAGCCGACTCCCATGAGTAT
>WGAU01000116.1 GCA_015494645.1 Aquificota bacterium | reverse complement strand
GTGGGAGGAGGGGAGGACGGGAAAAAAGGCGAATATATTGAAAAGTGCGTTGAAGGTCCCTTCTTTAATTTGGCTGCACTTAACGTTCCTCTGGGGAGGTTGGCTGCCTTTATTGAAAGGGCTTCAATTTTCCTCGGCAACGATAGTGGGCCTTTGCATGTGGCAGCGGCTTTGGGGCTTAGGTGCGTTGGCATATACGGCACAAGCATCCCTGAAAAAACGGGTCCTGTGTTGGGGGAGGGGGCGGTTTTGGAGTCCGTGGCTTCAAGGCTTCCCTGCTCCCCTTGCAGAGAGCGCTTCTTTAAGGAGTGTACTCCTGTAAATAATGTGCCTCCGTGCATAGATGCTATTTCAGTTGAACAGGTGTTGAAAGCCATTGAAAGGCTTCTATCTTAGTTGACACCCTCCTTCTGCAACGTGTACAATGAAGAAAAAGTTTTAAAGGCGAAAAATTATGAGAGTTAGTTATGTAACTGCCGAAAGGGTATTGGCTGATCAGCTTCCGGAGGACCCTTCGGACTTCAATTTTGCTTTTGTCTTTTATCCATGCGGTTTGGAGGAGAAGGCTCTTTTTCTTGGCAAGAGGTTGCAGTCCATGGGACTGGACTACATGGCCGTTAGCGGTGGCGGCGTATTGATAAGCAGGTTTCCCTACATATTTGACACTCAAATAGCAGTAGTGCTGGTCAACTTCCCTGAGGACCATGTCAAGGTGCTTGCCGATTCCTTTTCCATTCCGGAAGGGTTTTGCGGGAACAGTGCTGCAATTTTGTTCACCGATGAGCGGACGGATATGGAATACGCCGCTTCAAAGGTGAAAGAAAGAGGAGTTGATCCTGTTCTGGGAGGGGTAGCTGGCTCATATATAGGTGAGTGGGTCAGCAGGATTCCGGAGGTTAACATAGCGGAGAGCGGTCTTGATAAACTACCTTTTTCCAAAGAGCCGAAGATCTTCTACAATGGAGACAGGGTTTCCACCTTTCTGCTTCTTTTCAACACGGGAAGTTTTTTAGTCAAGGGAAAATCGGTGCTGGGTTGGGAGCCTATAAAGATCTACGGAGAGGTTACCAAGGCAGAGGGTAGATTCATCTACTCCATAGACGATGTGCCGGCGGCTGAGTATCTGATGAGGTTTGTTGGGGACTCTTTAGACGAGTACATCAAGCACTTTATGGTGGCCTTTGCCGTATATGTAGATGGAGAGGACTACGTGCTTGCCTCCATAAAATCGGTTAATGAACGGGAAGGGTATGTAGAAACTTTTCACTCTGTAATTGATGTGGGCACCAAGGTTGCCATAGCCATTCCCTGTAGCATAGACAAGATCATAAAAGAGGAGGAAAAGGCCCTTACAGGTTACCCTTTGAGGGATTTTTCGGAGGACGAGAGGCTGTTGCTGTGTGTGGCCTGTATAGGAAGAAGAACCTACATTTCAGAAGTTTATCCTATGGTGTTTTTGGGGATGGCCAATAGCAGGGTGAAGTTTTCGGGCTTCTTTTCCAACGGGGAGTATAACTTCACGTCTTCTGGGAAGAGCTGTACCTTCCTCAATCTTACCTTTAGCACCATCTTTGTGGCTGAGAGGAAGTGATGGAGGCTCTGGATAAGGTTCTGGGAATATTTGACCAGTGCTTGCGAGAGGTGTCTCCCGATGCCCAAAAA
This sequence comes from Aquificota bacterium, assembly GCA_015494645.1. Taxonomy (GTDB): domain Bacteria; phylum Thermosulfidibacterota; class Thermosulfidibacteria; order Thermosulfidibacterales; family Thermosulfidibacteraceae; genus Thermosulfidibacter. Next base: position 11,762 of record WGAU01000116.1, on the reverse strand, counting down.
ATGCTGAACAGCGTTCGGTATGATATTAGGTCTGTGTTTGCAAGATTGGCGTCTGGGGGAACAGATTGTGGTGATGATAAGGCCAAAGCAATTTTTATGCATGCAGGACTGACCTACTTCAACTTGGTTAAAGAGCCCAAGGATGCTCTTATCATCGTGGAGGAAAACCTGAAGTTCCTTGAAAGGTTCATCAGAAAGGTTGAGGAATGTTTGTCCAAAGAGGAGGCCGATAGGTTCAAGTACTGTATGCTGACCTTTGTAAGGGAGATTTTGAAGTACATGGCGTTTTACACCGTTGCCATATACCAGCAGGAAATCACCAAGACAGCCGCTTTAGAGGAAATCACCAGAAATGTTGCCCGCCAGTTCCAGCAGGTTTTGGACGCTCAGATCAACTTCTTGGCTCGGGTATCCCATGATATGAGAACCCCTCTGCATTCCATTATAGGCTATTTAAGTGCTGTTAAAAGCGATAAGAGCATTCCCTCCGATAAGATAAGGATTGTGGATAATGCCATTATAGCCAGCGAGCTGCTACTCAATCTCATCAACGATGTGTTGGATGCGGCGAAGGTATCAGTGGGGGAAATGGAACTTGTAGAGGAACCTTTCTGGCTCATTGATGTGGTGGGAGATGTTTATAGGATCTTCAAGCCTTTGGCGGACAACAAAGGTTTGGATTTTGTCTTGGACTGTAGCTTTGGATCAAAGCCCTATTTAGGGGATAAAAGAAGAATTACCCAGATAGTGACAAATCTCCTTTCTAACGCTGTGAAGTTTACCGATGAGGGTTATATCAGACTGGGTGTAAAGGCTTTTAACGGGAGTGTTTTTATAGAGGTTGAGGACACAGGCTGTGGCATTCCTGTGGAAAAGCAGAGGGAGATATTTAAGCCCTTCCAGCAGGCGGATGTTACCCATTCCACCAAAGGAACAGGGTTGGGGCTGTTCATAGTTAGGACGTTGGTGAAGAAGATGAGAGGGGATCTTGAGCTTGAAAGCACCCCTGGCAAGGGCACTAAAGTGAAGATTACTCTGCCCCTTAAAGTTTTGAAAGGTCCCGAGTTGACAGAGCTTAAGGGTAGAAGGATCTGGATAGTTGTTGGTGAGGAAGGGGGTGATTTCTTTATAACCCATCTTGCCAATCAGTTGAGGGCTTTGGGGAATGATGTGAATTTCTTTAAGGGCACAAGTTCTTTTTTGGAAACCCTTTTTACTTCTGTTTCCAAGCCCGATTGGGTAATAGTTTTAGAGCCTCTGGAACAAAACATGAAGGCCTGTCAGGTAGCGGCATTGGTCAAGGGTTATGATGTTAGTATAGTCTGCATGGGCATAACCGATCACTGTCGGGAGCGATGTGAAAATGTGCCCCTTGACTATAGCTTTTCCCATGTCCCGAGCATAGGAGAGCTTGAAAAGGTTCTTAAGTTTAAGGGCAGCGAGGGGCTTATAAAGAAGCATTTGAGGGTTCTCGTGGTGGACGATGAGCCCTTCAACAGGGAAGTGCTCGCCATGGCTGTCAAGGAAGCTGTTCAGAATGGTGTGGAGGTTGATTACGCAGAGGACGGTGAGCAGGCGTTGGAAAAGGTTATGGCAAAGGACTACGACATAATCTTTCTGGATTTGAGAATGCCTGTGATGGATGGCATAGAAGCCTGCAAGGCCATACGGGCAAGGGGAGTGAAAACGCCTATATACATCCTTACAGCCGATGTGATAAAATCAAAGGTAGAGGATGCAGAGGAGGCTGGGGCAACGGGCTTTTTGAGTAAGCCATTGAGGATAGAGGACCTGAAGAGGGTATTGAGGGCCTATGGACAGTGAAGAAGTAAAGGATAAGCTTAGGGAAAAGTGGCTCTTCAAGGTTAAAGAGCATCTTGCATCTGTGGGGTTTGTAGGAGAAGATGTGGAGAAGCTAGCAGAGAAGGGATTTTCATCCCTGTCCAAGCATATAAAAGAGCTTCGGGAGCTTATCAAAGGGACTTCTCTTGACAGAGAGAGGCTTGTTTTCCTTACCCATACCATGAAGGGAGTTCTGTTAAACTTTGGGCTGGCTAAAGAGGCCGAGGCTTTTGGGGAGGTTAAGGGTCTTGCCGACAGAGGTGCGGAGGATCATTTTTTGAGAGAGAAGGTGAAAGAGCTTTTGCACGTGCTTTTGGGATAGAGCATTGGGTTCTCCTTTCTACAGGAAGCTCTTCAATCCCGATGATCTTGAGTGTTTCAGGGTGAAGATTGAGGAGAGCGATCTTTTAATCTGTGCAAGAAAAAGGCTTGAGAAGGTAGCGGAGAATATTCTGTTGGAAGCGAGGAATGCTTTAAAACTCTACATAGAGAAAGAACCTTTGTTTCTCCACTCCTTTGTGCCTGTTCAGGTTGGGGAGGGTGTTCCTGAGATAGTTAAGCTGATGGCGGAAACTTCTTCAAAGGCAGGGGTTGGTCCCATGGCGTCTGTTGCGGGGGCCGTTGCTGAAGTGGTGGGAAAGAGACTTCTGGATTTTTCATCCGAGGTGATAGTGGAAAACGGGGGAGATATTTTTCTTAACTTAGAAAGGGAGAGGGTGGTATCGGTTTTTGCCGGATCGTCTCCTTTTTCCATGAAGATAGGCATAAGGCTATTTCCCGGCAGATGGGGAGTGGCTACGTCTTCGGGGACGGTTGGCCATTCGGTCAGTTTTGGTAAGGCGGATGCAGCGGTGGTGATTTCCCATTCCTCCGCCCTTTCCGATGCCTTCGCCACCGCCCTTGGTAACAGGATCTCATCGGCTGAAGATATAGAAAAGGCCCTTCAGTGGATTGCTGAAACTGGGAGAAAGGCAGGAGTTGTGGGTGCCCTTGCAGTAGTAGGGGATCGTTTAGGGATTTGGGGAGACATCACTTTATGTAAAATATAGAACCCAACCACCTGAGCCTTCTTCATGGCCTATCTCAGCTTTGTTCTATCGTCCAGTTTCAGCACCACTGGTCCTGTTAAAAGCTTGAGTGAGCTTCTTAAGCTTAGCTCCTCTTCGGTTTGTTTCTGAGCTTCTGCGATCTCGGCAACAATGGCTGAGATTGCGCTAATCATCATTGGGGGTTATAGCTTTTCTTATCCTTTCTGCATACTCCTCCATCTCATTATCGTTGTAAGAGAGCTTTCTCCAGCCGAATTTCATACCGTCGTTTTCAAATCTCGGGATTATGTGAGTGTGCACATGGAAAACCTCCTGTCCTGATGCTTTCCCCACATTGATAATGATGTTCAATCCATCTGCGCCCAAACCCAGTTTAACTGCCTTGGCAATTCTGTTTACTCTCTTGAAAAGTTCCGCGGCCTCTTCTTCCGTTAAGTCAACAAAGGTCTCTGCGTGCTTTTTGGGTATCACCAGCACATGTCCTTTGTTTACTGGTCCTATGTCCATAAAAGCTAAAAATCCTTCATCCTCATAAACCTTCACCGATGGAATTTCTCCCGAGACTATCTTGCAGAACACGCACATGATCTTAGCCTCCCTTTGAAGATTTTTTGTTTTTCATATAAATTAATCCTAAGAAAACAGGAAAACAACCTGAAGGAGGGATACCATGGTGAAGCTGACATTCTTGGGTCATGCCTGTTGGCTGATTGAGGGAAGTAGCGGTAAGGTTATAATTGATCCCTTCCTTACCGGCAATCCGCAGGCTGCTGCCAAGCCAGAGGATATAGTGGTAGATGCTGTTTTGGTCACCCATGGTCATGGGGATCATTTAGGAGATGCAGTGGATATTGCCAGACGCTGCAATGCAGTAGTGGTGGCTCCCTTTGAACTTGCCAACTTCTGCGCATCCAAGGGGGCCAACATCCATCCCATGCATATTGGAGGTTCCAAGGAGTTTCCCTTTGGGTGGGTGAAGTTGGTGCCTGCTGCGCACGGTTCTGCCTACGTGAGTGATGACAGCAATGTGGTGTACACTGGCAATCCCTGTGGCTTTCTTCTGAAGTTGGACGGTAAGCTTATATACCATGCTGGGGACACAGGACTCATTGCTGACATGGAGCTGCTCGGCAGGCTTTATCAGATTGACGTTGCCCTTCTGCCCATAGGCGACAACTTTACCATGGGTCCCGCCGATGCCCTTGAGGCGGTGAAGATGATAAAGCCTAAGGTGGTCATCCCCATGCATTACGATACCTGGGATGTGATTGCTCAGGATCCCAACGCCTTTAGTGAGAGGGTAAAAAAGGAAACTTCTTCCGATTGTGTAGTGGTTAAGCCTGGAGAGAGCTATGAGATATAAACTTTTGGTATTGGGATTGATCCTGCTTTTGGGCTGTTCTTACGTTGGAACCATAAAAGAGGCGGTGGCACCTAAGCCCACCGCCTACACTTTAATGATAAAGCCATGGCACAGATACGCCGTTTTGAAGTCAGACTTAACAGACATGCTTGCCTCGGTGGATGCGGTTTTTTTGGATTGTTCCCTGCGCAAGGCTTTGGTTCAGTATAAGAAAGAGGCCGGGGTTATGTCTGAGACCGAGGCAGAGTACGTTTTGGAAAGAGAGGAAAGCTACTGCAAAGCCTACTATGAGTTTTTGGTTGCTCTTTACACCAAGAGGAATGTTTGGAACAACTTAGATTCGGAAAAGCCCTTCTTTAAGGTGTACCTTGATGTTAGGGGAGTTAGACGTCCACCTGAGAGGGTGAAGAGGGTGGATCTTAAAGACGACGAGGTAGAAACCTTTTATCCCTTCGTGAAGCCGTGGATGAAAGTTTACAGGGTTCGCTTCGGAAGGGCTGGTCTTGAGGATGCCAAAAGCCTGAAGCTCGTTTTGGCAAGTCTTCAGGGGAGGATGGAGCTTACTTGGAGCCTTCGCTGAAACTTGTTTGTTTGGATTTAGACGGGGTTATCTACAGAGGGGACAGCTTCATTGATGGAGCGGTCTTTTTTGTGGAGAAACTCAGGGAGTATGGGATTACTTATCTCTTTGTAACCAACAGCACCTTAAGGCCGAGGAGCTTCTACGCTGAGAAACTTTCCAAGGGAGGTATTCCCGCCACGCCTGAAACTGTAATAACCGCAGCCTACGCAACCTACAGGTATCTTCTCAACAGAGAGAGGTTGAAGCCCTTTAAAGTATTTTTGCTTGGGGAAGATGGCTTGAGAAATGAGCTTTCCCTTCTCAACTGCTTTTTCCTTGACGAGCATTCTCAGGAGCCATCCGATTATGTGGTTGTGGGGTTAGACAGGGCTATAAATTATCAAAAGATCTGCAAGGCCACAAAGGATCTGCTGAACGGTGCTAAGTTTGTAGGAGTGAACAACGATGCTTTGTGGCCTGTTGAGGACGGTTTTATGCCGGGGGTGGGTGCTTTTGTGGCTGCTTTGAGAGCGGCAAGCGGCAGAAGGCCTTACATAGTGGGAAAGCCCAATACCTTTATGCTTCGCTTGGCTATGGAGAAGGCAGATGCTACTGAGAAAGAGGTTTTGATGGTGGGAGATAAGTTGGATAGCGATATACTGATGGGAAATAGAGCAAAAGTGAGAACGGCCCTTGTCCTTACCGGGGTGACTTCTCCTGAAGAGGCCTTAAGCGCTTCTGGTATGCTGAAACCAGATATTGTGGCAGAGGATCTCTATCAGCTCTGGGATGTGATCAAAAATCAAATTTGAAGGGGCGAGATCCATGAATGAGATCTTTGAGATTTTCAAGGATGAAGAGACACAGGTGGTGCAGACCCATATCTCGGTGGTTTTTATAAAAAGAGATGTGGTTTACAAGGTTAAAAAGCCCGTTAACTTTGGTTTTCTGGACTTCTCAACTTTGGACAAGAGGAAGTTCTACTGTGAAGAAGAGGTGAGGCTCAACCGCAGGCTGTGCCCGGATGTTTATTTAGGTGTAGTGCCTGTAGAAAGGAATGGAAAGGTTATAGAGTATGCGGTTAAGATGAAAACTCTTCCTATGGATAGGAGTCTCAAGAACCTTGTAATTTCAGGTGTTGCTACTGAGGACGATGTTAGGCGGGTGGTGGAAAGAATCGCTCGGTTTCACCAGAGTGCTGAGACCAATGAGCGCATAGCGTCATTTGGGAAAACGAATGTTTTCCGCAGAAACACCGACGAAAACTTTGAACAGACCAAGGATTTTGTTGGAGACACCATTGATGAAGCAACTTATGTCTTTTTAAAGGAGTCTTCCGATGAGTTTTATAGGAAGTATGGAGGGATTCTGGATAAAAGAGCTGGTGAAGGATTTGTAAAGGACTGCCACGGGGATCTTCACAGTGAGCACATAGTCGTGTCAGAAAGGATCTGCATATTTGACTGCATAGAGTTCAACGAGAGGTTCAGATTTATTGATGTGGCCTGCGATGCCGCTTTTCTTTTTATGGATCTTGATTTTCTGGGTGCAAGGGATCTTTCTCGTTTGGCGGAGGAAGTGTACCGGAGCTATTTCCCTCAGGAAGAGCTGGATTTGCTTTTACCCTTTTTCAAGGCTTACAGAGCCTATGTTCGTGGCAAGGTCAACAGCTTCATGAGCAGAGACGAGCTTTTCTCTTCTGAGCAGCGAAGGGAGAAAGCAGATCTTGCCAGGAAATACTTTGACTTGGCCCAATCCTACATGAGGGAAATCCCTTGGTAATAGTATTATGCGGCCTTACAGGTACAGGTAAAAGCACCGTAGCGAAACTTCTCGCCCAGAAGTTGGGAGCTGAGGTTCTGAGCTCTGATGAGATACGAAAGGCATTTGCGGGGCTTTCTCCCTATGAGAGCGCGAAGGCAGCTTTCGGGGAAGGAATATACTCTCAGGATATGACCGATCGCGTTTACCGTTACATGATAGAGAGGGCTGTGGAGTTAGGCAAGAGGGTACATATTATTTTAGACGCCACCTTCTCCAATCCCGCTTATAGAGGGCTTCTCAAACAGATGGCTGAAAAAGAAGGGGTAAGGGTATTGTTTTTTTGGCTAAATGCACCTGATAATGTTGTAAGGGAAAGAATGGAAAAGAGGAAAAGGGAAAAAACGGCTTCTGATGCTGATTGGGAGATTTACCTTCAGATGAAGAAACGTTTCGTGCCACCGAAGGAGGCGGTTGAGGTGGATGCTACAAAAGAACCGGAGGAGATAGCGAGTTTAATCAGGGGGTACATAGATGAAGTACAAGAAGGTGCTTGCTGCGATTGATTTTTCCGATTCCATAACCGACGAGGTGGTTAGTGCTGCTGTGCATGAGGTTAAGTGTTCCGATGGAGAGCTTTTTCTCATGCATGTGGTGGAGAAAGAAATTCCCCTGATGATGGTGGAGGGACTTATTGTTCCCGCACCTGATCTTGGCACTATAGACAAGATCTTTGAGCGACTTGAGTCCAAAGCTTATTCAAAGCTTAACGGGATAGCTGCCCGTCTGGAACAGGAGTATGGAGTGAAGGTGCATTCCATAGTTGAGGTTGGGGAGCCCTTTGACAGCATAATAGAGAAGGCAGGGGAGCTTGATGTGGATCTCATAGTGGTGGGTGCCCATAGCAAAAGTGGCATAGAGCGGCTTTTGATGGGTAGCGTTTCCGAAAAGGTGGCGAGAAAGGCTAAGAGGTCCGTTTTAATAGTCAGGAAGAAGAAAGCAGAATGAGGATCTCTTGGTATCTTCCAGAAACTGGCTTGCAGGATCTTGTTGATTCTTTATCGTCCTTTGGCCGTTTGGCGGCTCCTGTCAGGAGAGGAGATGGACACGTTTATGAGTTTGTCTCTTCCGCAAGCGATATAGATTTCAACTTTACCAGGACAAAACTGCCTCCCAAAAAGTTTTTGCTGCCTTACAAGAGGATGGTGGGTGTTTACCATCCTGAGAGTATGGACTACACTCCTGTAGGTAACGAAGGTGGAATTGTTCTTTTGGGAGTTCATCCCTGCGATCTGCACGGGATAGAAGTTTTAGCCCGCTTTTTTCCTGAGTTGAGGGAGAAGGCTTTTGTTGTTGGGGTGTCATGCTTGCCTGATGAGCATTGTTTCTGCCTTGACGCTGGAAGTGCCTTTGCTGAGAGCGCCCTTTTTGATCTTTTCCTTGTCCTTTTAGAGGGTGGCTTCCTTCTATTTGTGGGGTCTGCAAAGGGTATAGGAGTGGTGGAGAAGCTTAAAGGCCTTATTAGGGAAGCAACCGAGGAGGAAATATTTCTTTGCAGGAAGTTTCTTGAAGAACGGACAAAGCTTTTCCGCAAAAGAACCCTGCCTTTGGCAGGAACATCTCTCTTGATTGAAGCTTTATACCATTCACAGGTGTGGGAGGAGCTTTCTAAAGATTGCTTGGGATGCGGCACATGCACGAACGTGTGCCCTACCTGTTTTTGCTTTGCCTCTTACGATGTTCCCGACATTGAGGGAAGAAAGGTGAAAAGGGTGGAGTTTGCCACATCATGTCAGTATCCTGTTCATTCCCTTGTGGCAGGAGGCCACTACTTCAGACCCTCCCTCTCCGAGAGGTTCAAGCATCGCTACTATCACAAGCTTGTTGGATACACACGTCAAGTGGGCAAGGCTGGGTGTGTGGGCTGCGGCAGATGCAGCTTTTTCTGTCCTGTAGGGATAAGGATGGAAGAGGTTTTGGAGAGGCTGCTTTATGATCAGGGCGTTAATCACAGATGTTGAGGTGCTTTCTCCGTTTCACAAGAGATTTACCCTTGCTTTTGAGCCTCTTTATGCAGATTCTTGGAGCCATAGACCCGGTCAGTTTGTTATGCTTACCGTGCCCATGGCAGGGGAGGTTCCCATATCTATATGTTCCTCTCCTACAAGGAGAGGTTTTGTTGAACTTACAGTGAGGGAGGTGGGCAGAAAGACAGGGGTGCTTCACAGGCTTTCCGAGGGGGACGTGGTTGGCATTAGGGGCCCTTTCGGTAACGGCTTTCCAGTGGAGAGGTTCAAAAGCATGAATGTGATGCTCATAGCAGGTGGTTTGGGGATGGCACCACTTCGCTCGCTGCTCTGGTATGTGCTTGATAGAAGGGAGCTTTTTGGTGAGATTTACCTTCTTTACGGGACCAAGAGCTACCAGCAGGTTCTGTACAAAGATGAGCTAAAGCGACTCAGCAGTAGAAAAGATGTGCACTGTCTTTTCATACTGGATAAGCTTGAAACTCAAGAGGATAGGGAGTGGACCCCTGTGGAAGGTCTAATACCCGATCTTATAGACTACGTGGAAACCGATCCAGAAAGGACCTGTGTTGCGGTGTGTGGCCCACCTGTTGCGTATAGGTTCATTGTTAAAAAACTTTTGCAAAGGGGTTTTCCAAAAGGGAATATATTCCTTTCCCTTGAAAGGAGAATGGAGTGCGGTCAGGGAAGATGCGGTAACTGTCAGATAGGCTACAAGTTCACCTGTAAAGATGGGCCGGTCTTTTCCCTTTTAGAAGAGGATCTTGTTCCGGGGATGCTGTGATGCACATAGGCATTGTGGGTTTGACGGGCTGTTCCGGGTGTCAGTGCCAGTTCTTGAACATATACGGTGGCCTGTCCAAGCTCCTTGAGCGAGCTAAAATTGACTATTTCCCTTTGCTTCAGGACGATAATGTGTTTGAAGAGTTTGACGTTATTTTTGTGGAGGGTTCTGTAACCTGCGGGGAGGATAAAGAGAAACTCAAACTGGCCAGAGAAAAAGCAAGGGTTTTGGTTGCCCTTGGTAGCTGTGCCTGTTACGGTGGGATTCAGGCGAGCATTGAGGAGACTGCCTGTGGTCATTTCTGTCTTCCTGTCTCGGAGGTTGTGGAGGTGGACTGCAAACTTCCCGGTTGTCCTGTGGGAGTGGAGAGATTGCTGGAGTCTATGGCTTTTCTGGTGAATGGGGTAAAGCCTTTTGAGTATCCCATGACTGTATGCCATGAGTGCAGAATAAATGAGAACGACTGCATAATCCTGAAAGGAGGGATCTGTCAGGGTCCCATAACCCTTTCAGGGTGTGGTGCCCCCTGTCCACAAATGGGAGTGGGCTGTGTTGGCTGTAGAGGAGACAGCGACTTTCCCAACTACGAGGCCTTTGTGAGCTTGTGTGAGTCAAAGGGGATACCTAAGGAGCGGGTTGAGAAGTTGCTTTTCCTTTTCAGGAGAAGGAGATGAAGATAACCGATGTGCTTACGAGAGTTGAAGGTCATGCTGCGGTGGAACTTGTGGTTAAAGACGGTAAGGTGCGGGATGTTAAAATACGCTTTACAGAGGGCAAGCGGCTGTTTGAACTGGTGGTAAAGGGTAAGTTTTATCAGGAGATTCCAGTTATTGTTTCCCGTATATGCGGCATATGCTACGTTTCCCACAGACTTGCTTCCATATTTGCGGTGGAAGATGCCTTTGGCGTGGAGGTGCCGGAAGAGATAACGCTGCTCAGAAGCCTCCTCGTGGCGGGTGAGTTTCTTGAGAGCCATGCTACCGCTTTGTATTTGTTCTCTCTGCCTGATCTGTTTGGCTACAGAAGCGCCGTTGAGATGGCCAAGGATTATCCTGAGCATGTGAAAAGGGCCTTGAGGATAAGGGAAGTGGGTAACCACATAATGAAGACCATCGGAGGCAAAACCATACACGGAGAGAACACCACTGTAGGTGGTTTTTACTCCCTTCCAGAGAGGGATGCTTTCAAGAAGATAGCTCACATGCTGGAAGAGATTATGCTGGACGTGAGGGAAACCGTTACTCTCTTTAGGTCCCTTGAGTATCCGGACTTTTCTTCCTGTCACGATCTTGAGTTGAGGCTTGATGCCGAGGGGTTCTGGCAGTTTTCAGACCACTTATCTCTTTCCGATGGCAGAAGGTTCCACAAGAGCCACTATGAGGAGTTTGTCGTTGAAGAGGAGGTGTCCTATTCCACCGCCAAGGTTTCAAGGATAGATGGTAAGCCTTTCCTTGTGGGTCCTCTGGCGAGGGTGAGGGGAGTTTCCTCTTCCAATCCCTTCAACGATGACCTTGCAAGGGCGTTGGAGCTTCTCTATGCGGCAGAAAGAGGATTGGCTATTGCTGAAAGATTTGCCTTTGAACTTCCACCAGTTTCAAAGGTTGAGGTAAGACCCAAAAAAGGAAAAGGCTTTGGGGTAAAGGAAGCTCCCAGAGGAGTTTTGTATCACAGCTACACCTTTGATGAAGATGGAAGGTGTGTAAACGCCAACATTATAACCCCCACATCTCAGCTACAAGCGGTTATAGGGGAGAATCTGAGGCTCCTTGCAAGAAGAGAACCGAATCTTGCTTATGTGGAGTTTAGGAAGAGGGCAGAGTCCCTTGTCAGAGCATACGATCCCTGAGTTTCCTGTGCGGTCCACTAGGTTTAGTGGACCTGCCTTACATACTCAAAGCGTTGAATGCTTGCATCAATTTTTTGGAAATGGGGATATTTATTTAGAGTTTACATTGGTGGTTTGGGGTGGAGGCTTATATTAGCGTTTTTGGTAGGCGTAGCTGGTGCCGATTTTGATTGGGGTAAAGCAGGTGAGGTGGGGGGGAACCTTTTCTGCATGGCCTAAGAATAAATATCCGTCCCGTTTAAGAAGGTCATTGAATATTTCCAGTACTTTTAGCTGATCTTGCTCGTTGAAGTATATTAGCATGTTCCTTGAGAATATCACGTCAAATCTTCCCAGTTTCTTCATTCTTTTTTCGTCAAAAACATTTGTTATCTCAAGGTTGACGGCGTTTTTGAGGATGCTTTTAGCCATGTATCCGTCGGCTGTTTTCATGAAATACTTTTCTTTTATATGATCTGGTAGCTTGTGTACACTTCTTGTGGAAAATATACCCCTTTTGGCCCTTTCTATAGCCTTTTTGTCTATATC